>CAZNAF010000024.1:0-30957 GCA_964570925.1 uncultured Anaerolinea sp. | reverse complement strand
CCCTTGACCCGCCGCTTACGAAGCGGCTGCTCTGCCAACTGAGCTACGGTGGCGTATAATTAACGCGACGAATATTATATCAGCACCCTGACCGAAAAGGCAAGGAACCCATTGAATATAGCCATGCTCTCTTATCACACCTGCCCGCTGGCAACCCTGGGAGGCAAAGACACCGGCGGCATGAACGTCTACGTGGCCGAACTAACGCGGCAGCTCGGACGCGACGGCATCCATGTGGATGTTTTCACCCGTTCGCAAGACGAACATGTGCCCCACGTGATCCACTGCTTGGGATACGGCAACCGTGTCGTGCACGTTCCAGCCGGCCCTGAAGTGCCCCTGCCAAAACCCGAGCTGGCTACTCATCTCCCTACGTTTGTGGAGGGCATCAGGCGTTTCGCCTCAGAAAAAGGGATCACCTACGACTTGATCCACAGCCATTATTGGATGTCTGGCATTGCGGCAGAGATGCTTCAAGAAAGCTGGAAAGTACCCTTGTTGCAAATGTTCCACACGCTTGGATTGATGAAGAACCGCATCGCCCAATCGCCTGAAGAGATCGAAGGGGATTACCGTATCGAGGGAGAACGCCGGGTGATGCAAATTGCGAACCGCATTGTGGCGGCCACCCAGGCCGAAGAAGCCCAACTTGAATTCTTATACGGGATTGATTCTGAAAAGATCATCGTGATCCCTCCCGGTGTGGATACAAGCAGGTTCTACCCTATCCCCGACGATGAAGCCAAAGAAGCCATCGAATGCGGCGGGTGTAAACGTTTGCTGTTGTACGTGGGTCGGATCGAACCTCTTAAGGGGATTGACATCCTCATCCGCGCACTGGCCATGGTACGTGAATCAGGGGTGCTTGAAAAAGAGTGTTTTTCACTGGCGATCATCGGTGGAGACCCCGACGCGCCCCCTGAAAAGATGAGCGCCGAAATGGCGAGGCTGCGCGCCCTTTGCGTGGAACTTCACCTCGAAGACCTCGTGCTCTTTTTAGGAAAACGAGATCAAGCCACCCTGCCTTATTATTATTCTGCAGCCGATGTGCTGATCATGCCCTCTCACTATGAATCCTTTGGCATGGTGGCGCTGGAGGCCATGGCCTGTGGAACGCCTGTGGTGGCCTCACAAGTCGGCGGATTGGCCTTTTTGGTGCAAGACGGTGTGAACGGATTTGTTGTCCCCGGAAAAAACCCTACGGCTCTGGCAAACACGCTTACCCATCTCATCCAGCAACCGGAATTGCGGGAACGCCTCGGAAGGCAGGCTGCTGAATATGCCAGCTGGTATGGTTGGGATAAGATCTCCGCCCAGATCAGAAAAACCTATGAGGAATTGATGGGAAGGCCAGTTGGAAATAATCACTAAAAGATCAGAAACGCGAGCACAATATTAAAGTAAAGTGCCAGGCCGGCGTATTTTCGCTCAAGGGCGTTGTGACTGCGCGCTATGATCCACCAGATGCAGAAGAACATACCAAAAATACCGGCAAAATGAAAAAAGGAAAAAAGGTCTGAAAGGATCGCTGGCCACTCCCCGGTTATCCTCAGTGAATCCATGTAGATCCAGCCAATCCAGTTCAATAAAAATGTGAGCAAGAAGAAACGCCAACCTGTATTCAGAAATTTCTTCCAAAGGAGAAACGTACCGAGCACCAAACCCAACCAAAAGAGTATTTCCAATCCAATTTCAATCTGAAAATCGAGAATTCCGGGAAAATATCGCGTTACCTGCCAAAACAAAACCCCGGCGGCCATCCCGCACCAAGCCCTCTGACTATCCTGCAGCTGATGATTATGACTGCGTTGAATGTAAAAAACGGCGGTCAATAATAGCAACAACAGGAAGGCTGCCAACCCATAAGTGCCGAAAAGTTCATTCACCGGAGTCACGGCCAGGGTAACTAAAAAGACAAAGAGCAATAATTTTATCGCGCTGCCAAAACCATCCGCGATCTTGCTGACCGACTCCTGAATAAAACCGTTCATTTTTCTTCACCCAATCGCAATGTAATTCTTTTCAAACATAAATACGAAAAATAACAATGAAGGTCGCGTCAAGTCCACTCAGCGAAATGCCTTACTGCCTCTTTTCACTGCTCCCTTGCCATATTTTTCACGAAGGTCGTCCAAGGCGTTTAGCAGCCTGCGTTCTTTTTCTGTGGGCGTTTCCCATAATGTCATCTGGTGAGCCGTTTCCACAAGATCAGAAGCTCCCACTCCGATCAAACGAACGGGTTTACCGGTTTCCCAAATTGAGTTAAGAAGCGCTTCCGCTTTTGAATAGATAACCCCGTCCTGGTCAGTGGGTTGCTGCAGAGAAAGCTGACGTGTGTGCGTAGAAAAATCCGGCCAACGAATTTTTAATCGAACAACGCGGGCGCAAAAACCATCCTGTCGAAGTTGGAAGGCGACGTTAGAAGAAAGTTGCTTTAACGTCTGGCGCAGAATGATCGGGTCATAAATGTCTTTTGCAAAGGTGGTTTCCTGGCTAACCGATTTGATCAAACGATTTTGTGTAACCGGCCGGTCGTCCAAACCGATCGCGTGATCATAAAGCTCAAATCCATATTTACCAAACATCTTTTCAAGGTCGGCCTTTGAGCGGCGGGCGATATCTCCAATTGTCACCATTCCAACTTTTACAAGTTCCTTTTCCATTTTTGGTCCAACACCCCACATGGCTTTTACAGGAAGTGGTGTGAGAAAAGCCGCCTCTTCACCTTGAGGAACAATCGTAATGGCACGGGGATACCCCCCACTCTTAGATTGTGATTTTCCGAAATCGTTGGCAATCTTGGCGAGCATTTTATTCGTTGCTCCTCCAAGCGAACAAGGCAACCCGGTTTTTTGGCTAACCTCTTTTTGAAGGTCTTTAGCAATTTGTTCCAGTGATTGCGGTAAATCAGTAATATCAAGAAAAGCCTCATCCACCGAAACCTGTTCCACAAGACCCGTGAGCTGATGCAAAATTTGCATGACCTCTGCTGATTTTTCTGAATAATCGTGGTGAAATCCGCTGATGAGTAATAATTGTGGACACGCCTTAAATGCCTGGGCAGTAGGCATGGCGGAATGAACTCCATACTTGCGAGCCTCATAAGAACAAGTGGATATCACCCCCCGCTGAGAGGATTTGCCTCCAACAGCAAAGGCTTTCCCTGCCAACGAAGGATCTTTTAGTTCCTCCACGGCACAAAAAAAAGCATCCATATCCAGATGAAGGATTTTCCGATGAGCGGCTTTCATCATTCTATAATAGTTCTTTTGTTCTATTTTGTCAATTGGTAAAAGATTTCAATGGAATTTATTCATCCGGGGTAATCAGCCAGGATTCCATGCCAAAAAGAAAAAAACCGTCTGGTAAATCATGAGGATACCCCTCGCCGGTTTTAAGCGCCTGTTCGATCAATAAATTAGTCTCTTTAAAAGCGTAAACCTGTCGAAGGACGTCTGATTTATCTCCATTTTTAGTATCCTCAAGGTATAGGATGACGCCAATCTGTCTCGATCCATTGGATGAAAATGAGGAACTGACTTGATCCATCCAATCTTCCAACTCGTAAAAATCCTTATTGACGCCATCTGTAGATGCGATGATGTCTCTGCGCGCCGGGTCGTAGGGCATGACATAGTGACCACCAATGATGAGACGATAAGGATGACTCTTGCCATATTTATCAAAAAAAACAATAACATTTTCGTATCCGTCTTCCACTTCCGTGGGATCGCTTTTCCACCCCTCCTCGTATTGCAAACAAGTAATCACTGATACAGTCCGCCTGACCTTATCCGTGGAAGTTTTAAAGCGAACGACCTGGGTAGGAGAAATCACCCCTTCAACGTCCTTAAAAAAATAAGGCACAGGAACCAGTTCACCTGGTCCGCAGAGGTGGTATTCGTTGGGTATTAAAGTCTCTGTCGGTAAATTAATTAGGATTTTGGTCTGGGTAACTTGAGGGGATGGTAAAACTTCAGAATCAATCTCGGGCGTTATTGTCACCTCCCCCAAGGCCTGATCTGTTTCACAAGAGCAAAGTAAGATAACCAAGAAAAAGCCAATAATTGATACGAATGCGGTTCTCTTCATTTCCCATTCCAAGAGGATTTAATAGCTTCAAAACACTTCATTCTATACCTATCAAATGTAAAATGCAAATAAAAAAGAGCTTGCGCTCTTTTTTATTTACTCATTGCATCTTTTAGAGTCACGATCGGTGGAATGGCCGTTGGATCCACCTCATACAACAAAGCCAAATAGAAAGCAACATAATCACCAAACAAGATCATTGTCCACATTTGTGACAAACGACTTGTTCCACGTGCTTCAAGAAGATCTGTGTTCAATCCTTCTTCGAGCATGACCTGCCGGGTTTGAAGAACACGTTTTTGGTTACGAGCGTGATCTTGATCAGCAAAAAGGAAGATCGTGGCGACCTGGTCCAGGATGGTTTCAGGAAAATAGATGCCGGCAAGTGTATTATGATCGGCTTCTGGCAGATATTCAAAGGTGGCCACCGCTTTTGCCACTTCATTGACCTGACATTTCCATCTTCTTGCCACAGGCGCCATAAAGCCGCTCGCCACAAATACGATATGTCGATCGACCAGTTGACCAGCCAGTCTTTTGGCTGAATTACTTGTAATTGGAACCTCGCGATCGAGTTCCCGGCCCAGTTCGCGCATGCACTTAACCGTCTCGCGAACTTCTCGATCGAGGTCAGAGACCAGGCCCAACCTGACGAAGAGAGCCAACAACAAACCAAACGAAAAACCAACAGCCGCTCTCGGTTGACCCTTGTGGATAAAAACCCAGGATGGAATTCCCAGGGTCTGGGCGTCGGCTAGAGCCCTTCCACCAGTTGTAACCACCAACACCTGACAGCCGCTTCGCACGGCTTCTTCCAATGCGGATAGCGCTTCTTCTGTATTACCGGAATGGGTGGAAATGATCACCAGGGTGTCTTTTCCGAACGCGAAAGCCGGCAATCCATAATCTCGATTCACAACCACCGGCACGGTGACGCGATTTGAGAGGAACGATGCCATAAGATCCGCACCAATGGCTGATCCGCCCATCCCTGACACGACCACACGGTTCACAGGGCCGGCAATGTTAAGGTCCAACTTAAAACCAAGTTCCCAGGCTTTCAGCAATTGATCTGGCAGTCCTTTGATGTGACCATACATGTCTTCAACATCAATGGAGTTAAATCTTTCAAACTCATTTAAATTCATTACGATCCAGTTCCTTTAAATAACTTTATTCCTTGCCAAAGGGGTATATTAGTTTAATTTAGCTCAGTGCAGTTATTTTAACTTTTTAACCAATTGCAGGAATTCCTGCCATTCCTCTTCGAACATATGAATGGTGACGTTGTTCAGCTCAAGGTTATATGTAGTTTCACCATCGGGTTCTTCTGCCGACCAGATTGCATAGGCCTCAGTTTCAGCCATCGTTGTAACTTTAGGTTCATAACCGTCAGTCATTTTTTCTCCTTAGTTTTTTTTTGGATTCTTTCCTTTTTTATCTGTGGTTGAAGGGCGGGTCGCCTGGCAAAAATGAATCTGATCCTGGCAAAGAAGTTTTTGAGGACCTCTTTAATAGGTGTAGGCGGTGGAATGGTTTGTAATCCTTCCCAAGGATCAAGGTCCATTAATTTCCGAAACGCATAATTACCAAATAATTGTAGCGAGGCTAGCAGAGGTGCCGAAAGCAATACGCCAATGAAACCAAACAGGCTTGCGGAAATAAAGACCATAACCAGTACCGCGGCTGGGTGAATTTTTAAAGCATTCGACATGACACGTGGACTTACAAAATTATCCATGATCACATCTGTGATCCAGGCGCAGCCCACCACGATCAACGCAAAAGTAAGCGGTTTTAAACCAAAATGATTAATTTGGAAAAGGGAAACCAATCCATAAGTCGTCCATGCCACAAAAGGTCCAACATAGGGCACAAACCTCGCAAATCCCGCCAGCAAAGCCAACAGGAAAAAGTATCGCACTCCCAGAATGCTCAACAGGATGGAATAAACCACCACCGTGATAGCAAAGACCAACAATTGTCCTCTAAGAAAGGCATTCCATATCTTGGAAAGCTGGTTGCCAAGTTTTCGAATGTCGTTTTCGTAATTTGGAATCGTGAGCTTAATCATCTGGTCACGCATTCCACCGCTCTCTATCATGATGAAATAAGCGATCAGGAGTATAAAGATCAGCCCGACAACCGTTGTCGCGGCTCCAGATGCAATTGACCCAATTAGACTTCCTGCACTCGAAAGCACTGGCTGAACAACTCCCTGCAGTTGTGTCCATAGTTCGTTCAAGTCAAAACGAGACAAATCGATCGAGATCTGACCGATTATGAGGGGTTTGCTTGAAAGGTCATTAAAAAACTTGGGTAGATCCAGGATCAGTTTTTCAAGGTATTTGATCAAGTTTTGAACCTGTTCAACAATACTGATCCCACCCCATGTTAATAAACCGATCAAAATGAGAAATAGAAAAATAAAAATAATCGTGGAGATAACCCGCCAGGGAATTCTCAGCTTCTGATTAAGAAACTTCGCCAAAGGATGAACAAGGTAGGCAATTAAAAATGATAACAACAGGGGAGCCAGGTAGCTTTGAAAACGGTAAAGGACATAGATAATCACAATCGCAATTAGCAATGCGACAATTAATTTCGCAGTACCGTTCCAACGCGGGGATGTTGATGGGGTCGTCTCATTCATGAAAGATCACCTTGGTTGTATTGTCTATTATAAAAGATTTAAACAAAAAAAACCGGCTTTGCCTTGATTCTGACATTGCCGGTAAATTGATTTAGTTTTTTTCAGGGACATGCGCCCGGGAATAACATATTCAAGATCCCTGGCAATAGAGAACAATAACTATTGGTCACATCGACAATGATCCAAGGGATCACGCACAGAAGCACCAAAGCGCCCAGGATGATGAGCACAATGATAAGCGCTTTGGAGTTTTTTTTCGGTGCCGCCGTCGGGTATACCGGGGCTGCAGGAATGGGTTGGTAGACAGGTGTGGAAGGAATCTGTGGCTGAGCCATGGGCATGGAGGGCGCAGGAGGGAGGACTGAAACCGGTGCGGGTCTTTGGGGTTGTGCCACTTGTCTTGGACTGCGTTGGGCGATCACTGTGGCATTGGGATCTGAGAAGGCGGGTTCAAACTTTAAGACGATCTTTTCACCGAAAGTGATCAAATCCCCGGGGGCAAGTAGGATGGGAGTTATGATGCGTTGCCCTCGCACAAAAGTACCGTTGGTTGATCCCAAATCTTCTAGCCGATAGGTTGAGCCTTCCATGACCAGTCGGGCATGTTTTCTGGATACCTCAGTATCATTGATGACAACTTCGTTCGAATTGTCACGTCCAATAAACATTTCCATTTTATCGAGTAAATATTCAGATCCGGCGTCGGGACCATTTTGAAATACGAGACGAAAATTGCTGCTCATGTGCCCTCCTTCTTGATTCTATTTAGTTTAACAATGCAGTCAAACAAAGTCAATAACTATTTTAAAAAAAAAACCACAGCCTTGGGGCTGTAAACAAAGCCCCGCCATGCCGTGTGTTGTAGAGTTTTGAACCTGCCGAAGCAGGATGGGTACCGCTGCGGGTGCGCCGCCTTGGCCGAAGCCTATCGCGTTGCCCTTGCAATTGTGGAACCCTTTTTTAAGGTGTTGGCTCAAAACCGATGTTACAACATCACGTACACAGCAGGGTAGTTGTCTTATACCATGATTCTGTTAAAATGGGTAGGAAGTTTGTGTCATATTAAGACCTAAAGAAAGCAAAACTCAATTTCGAGAGATTATGGATAATCCAATAAGAAGCTTTATTGCCATTGATCCCCCTGTAACATTGCAACCCTTGCTGACTCAATATGCTGAAGGCCTTCGGCGCGAACACACCCACGGATTCCGCTGGGTCAACCCACAACTTTTCCATTTGACTCTCAAATTCCTGGGAGAAATATCTATCGAAAAGATCAGGGAGGTTACTCAAGCTTTAGAAAGACTTGCCGCAAAAACAAAGTCCTTCGATCTGGTTCTTGACAGAACAGGAGCTTTCCCGACCTGGCAATCTCCACGCACCATCTGGATCGGCAGTCCGCAAAACAAAGCAATGGATGATTTTTATGCTGAGCTTGAAAGCGAGTTGGCATCTGTTGGGATCCCCTCAGACAAAAGAAGGTTCCACGCTCACCTTACCTTGTGCCGAGTGGCTGAGTATGAAAAAAAGGAAAATATAAGGCTTTTGGAAAATAAAATGAAAAGTTTGACTATTCCCGAAAAATTAAGTTGGAGGGTCGCTGAAATCAATCTTTACCGATCCATCCTGTCATCCCAGGGGCCTTCCTATTCGATTATTTCGTCTCATAAATTGCAACCTTCAGGCAAGGTATAATAAGAAACAATCAACATGAAAAGAGGTGCAAACTGGAAGCCCTGAACAAAGCAAGATCGATCATCAATTTCCTAGAGGAAAAAAAAGCGGAGAAAATTGTACTGCTTGACATCCAAGAAGCCTCAACTTTTACTAGTTATTTCATCATTTGCAACGGAACCAGTGATCGAATGTTGGACGCACTTGCAGTAGCCATCCGTGATTACGTCAAACAAGAATTCCAGCAATATATTCAAATTGAAGGCAACCCACATACAGGCTGGTTGGTCGCAGACCTCGACGATGTGGTAATCCATTTTTTTTCACCAGATCAGCGGAATTACTACCGTCTTGAGCAATTATGGGATAAAGGAAAAAGGCTGGTAAGCCTTCAATAGTAAAGACGGTATGTTGCGATAAACCTATGATTTTAAAATCGCAAGAATTTCCTGGCTGTGCCCGGCAGGCTTGACGTTTTCAAAAACTTTTAATATTTTTCCGTTTTTCGAGATCAGATACGTGGTTCGCAAGATACCGTAATACTCACGGCCCATCATTTTCTTTAATGCCCAAACGCCGTATTTCTCACAAACTGCATGGTCCACGTCGGAAAGTAACGGAAAAGGAAGCTGATATTTTTCTTTAAATTTTGCATGAGATTTTTGGGTATCCACACTAATACCTAAAATCTGTAAACCCGCCTTTTCATATTCGCTATAATCGTCACGAAAACTGCAAGCCTCGGCGGTGCAACCCGGGGTATCGTCCTTTGGATAAAAATATAAAACAACAATACTTCCGAGAAATTCGGACAATTTTCGAGTTTTCCCGGTCTCATCGGGAAGTTCAAAATCTGGAGCGGTTGATTGTTCACTTAGTAACATGGGAAGCCTCCTGAAACCAAAAAAAGAATGAACACACCTGCCCAGTCTAAAACAGCATCACGCTAACGTTGCATCCCTTAGCCTGGTCAGATACCCCAATTGGAACACGTAATAAACCATCAGACCTAGTCAAATTAAAAATGAAATTACTTTTGAAAAAAACCGGTTCAACCCAACAAGTGCCTTCTCGAATAGATATTTTAACCGGGAAGAATTCATCTTTTGTCGGGTCTGAGGACACTGGTTTTGATAATTTTCCAACCAGCTCGGGTTCAATAGCGGGTTGGTTTAAACCAGTCAGGCGGTGGATCAACGGTTTCAGAAACAGTCTGGCAATCACCAGCGCGCTGACCGGGTTTCCAGGAAGTCCGATCACGGGTTTTTCGTTGCATTTTGCCAAAATCGTGGGTTTGCCTGGTCTTACCGCAATGCCATGCACCAATACCCCCGGTGCGCCAAGTTTTGCGATTATTTCGGCGGTTATGTCTCTCTCACTCGCGGAAGACCCGGCAGTGAAAACGACGGCGTCAGCATCGTTTAGAGCCTTTTTTGCGATTCTTTCAAGCTCAGACGGATTATCACTTATGATAGGATAGGATTTTGGTACTCCACCATGTTTTCTTATAAAAGCAGAAAGAGCGCCAGTGTTAATGTCGTAGATTTGTCCTGGCTTTAAAACCTTGCCAGGAGGAATCACTTCATCTCCGCTGGAAAGAACCGCGATGACAGGGGATTTATACACCTCAATGTCAGTCATTCCAATCCCCAGAAAACCCGCAATATCTTCAACGATGATCCGTTTTCCCTCCCCCACCAAGAAATCACCGGTTTTCACATCCTCACCTTTTTCAAGGACGTTTTCGCCTGCGTTTACCGGTGTTTGGACTTCCACGAAAATTGATTTTTTGCGGCTTGTATTTTCTAGAATTATCACGGAATCTGCGCCATCAGGAATCATTCCACCCGTATGGATCAAAGCCGCTTCACCATGATGGACAGAAATATCCGTCTTCGATCCCATCGCAACTTCTCCAATGAGACGAAGTGTAACAGGTTGCTCCTGTGAGGCTGGGAGCGTGTCTTTCGATTTCACAGCGTAACCATCCATGGCGCTCCGGGAAAATGGAGGCAAATTTATCGGAGATCTAATGTCGATCGCTAAAACTCTATTTAGAGAGTCCAGGATCTTTACCTGTTCTCGTTGAGGTTGAAAAGAGGAGTTTTCTAAAAAGAAAATCCGTCTCGCTTCATCGAGTGAAATGAGTCCAGATTGATTTTCCATTATCGGATCCATAAGGTTAGTGCGATCAAATATGCCATCACAACGATCATACCAGAAGCTGTAAGTTTTAACAGTTTCCAACGTGTGGGGCCACCCGAGAGAAGTTCCAGTATTTGAACCACCTGAAAAACACCCACCGGGATGGTCAATAAAACTGGCCAGGTAATGGACCAGGGCTGTCCCAAAAGCGGAAAGATCCCTAGAAACAGGAAAGCTATCAAAATGAGGTAATTGTGCACCACCATTGCTCGTTTCCAATCAAGCCTCACTGCCAGCGATCTATATCCATGAGTACTGTCAAATGAGTAGGATTCAAGAGAATGCACAATCTTATATGCTAAATAAACCAGAGTCATGGGGATTGTGAGCATGACGAGCAGAATATGCAGACTGTTATCATTCATTAAATAACCAAGGGCAGGCACGAGATTACAAATTAAAACAGCTTCAAAAATATCTCCGTACCCATTTTTCCCGAGCTTATAAGAAGGCATGCCTGAAAAAAAAGTCCCTAGAAATGCTATGCACAGAAGCAAGAATGACGGGAGACTTAAGTTGTTACGGGTGATGATCAAGACAGTGGTCAATGCACCCGCTGTGAGAAAGGTCAGTGAAAACGCAAGGAGTGTTCTTCGATCGAGTTTTTGATATAGAAAAAAAAGTGGATCTTCTCGGTGCAAAGTACTAACCGGCGAATCGGGATGGTCAAAATAGGCTGAAAGGTATTCTTTTACAAGTAATAAAAACAACCCCAATAATGAGCCCAGGAAAATATTTGGCCAATTTACGGTGCCCCCCTGATAGTGGATGAGGCCTGGGCCAATAAAATAAGTTAGAAGGACCAAAACCAACAGAAATGGCTGGATGACCTGCAAGTAAGGCCTGGTTCCCTTTTCATTGCGATCCATAGAGACTCCAGTCTCCGATCGAGTTAGATGATAATCGGAGTAAAAGCAATTCTAACATAGTGGGGAACGAAGATTTAACCAGAACGATAAATGGAAGGCGGATAGATTAAGGTGCCAAGTTACTTTCAGGGGTGGTGGAGGGTGTTCCAGTGATCTCATAAGGAGTGGTTGATGAAGACGCTTCAAGCCCGTTTTCCGTTCCTAGCACGGTAAATCGGCCTGAGGTTTTCCAGGTCTGACCTACAAAAATTTGCACTTCCCAATCGCCGGGTTTCCACATATTGGGAGTGATCTTTTGATCACAGTAATCCGAGTAATAATATCCCCCGGTCAGGTTTTCCCATTCTCTTGTTTCAAAACACACAATAGATCCTTCATAAAGCCATACGGCTGTCCAGCGGAGACCGGCAACCATGCCATCGTAGGTATAACCTGCAAATAGTTGGGTGATCGGCAACTTAAAGGTATCAGTTGTATTTATAATCCACCCATCCCCGGTCTGGGTTGAAAATTGAACCGGACTAAACCTCGATTTTGACTCGACCCCCACTGGGGTTTGAATGGTTGCCACCACTTCAGACGGAAGCATCGGTGTATATGTCTGGGCAAGGGTTTGCGTAATGGTTGGAGTTAATGAATTTTGCAGCGTCATTGTTATAGTCGGAGTCAGGGTAATGGTCGGCGTGCGAGTGATCGTGGCAGAAGGGGGAAAATAGCGATAAGCAACCGGCTCCGCAAATCTGAAAAAGAAATAACCGATACCTCCGAGAATGATCGAGAAGAAAAGCATTCTCCAACCATAAGCCAGCATTTCCCGCCTTTTTCTGTAAAATTGGAGGGTCGCCGCTGATCTTAAGGAGCGTATCGCCATGCCTATCATGCTAACCAAGGCAATAGCGATCAAGACCAGAATCACTTTATAGGTGGTATCAATATCGACATTCATTTATAATAAAAAATTTTTATTCTCGCAACTGGATTCTAACTAACTTCACGCTGAAGTTTTTCTTTTCTGATCCAGCGCAAGATAGACAACAACTTAGGGACTACTTGTTGGTAGATATAAAAATAGACAGGATTTATCGGAAAATCCCAAGCGCCACTTGTGCGGACCACTTCCGCACCCAGGCCTTCCTTGAACCGGAAAACTCCATACATCGAATCACTTGGTAAAAACTCATCGGGTGCGCCCCAAAGGTCATATTGTTTGCATCCTCTGGCTTTCGCAAGACGCATTGCTTCCCATTGCAATAGATAATTGGGCATTTTTTCTCGATGCCGTGGGCTGGACATACCATAAAGATACCACGCTCTTTTTCCAAAGAAAAAAAGGATCAACCCCGCAACTGCCTCACCATCTACTTCAGCGATCAAAGCCTCAGCTTTATCCGCTTCGATGAACTTTTTCCAGACTTCAATATAATATGACTCTTCTCGAATGATAAATCCGTCTCTTGACGCCGTTTGGGCGTACATGTGGTATAGAGAACCAAGTTCTGCTAAATTGGCAATCCGCACCTTAACACCGTTTTTCTGTGACAAACGTAAATTATAACGGGCTTTCTGTTTCATCCGTTTCAGCCAGTCATCTTCTGTTCCTGACAAATCCAACACAGCTGTATTTTTAAACTGGATTTGTTCCCCTGATTTTTTCCAGCCACGCTGCTCAAGTTCTTTTTCGATCTGGATACCCACATCATTTTTTATCTCAGAATCAGATCCAGGAATTCCGCGTGCGACTTCAATTTCTCCGTCCATTTTTATGAAAATTAAGCCAAGTTGCCGTGCTTTTTTTTCGATCTCATCAATCACGATCAGCCGCAATCTTTCATCTGTCCAATCAAGCATTGGACCCCTTGGGATGTACCCGATCGAAATACAAGGCCCAAACTTCAAAAGTCGTATCGATCTGATAAGAAGATTTGCTGCTGCAGCAGGTTTTTTATTATCGTCTTCCCAGAAAAGAGGGTTACACTGCCAACCAACCGTTTGCTTTATTGACGCCCATTCTTCTGTCTGCAAGATATGCGCACCGGGTAGTTCAACAATTCGATCATTCCAATTTAGATCAGGCATGGGCTGAATTTTCCAAATTTCTAGTAAAGTCTTGCCAGTCTTTCACTTGTTTTTGAACACATTCGCCGGCGAGCGATAGACGGTCAACCTCATCACTTGAAAAATATCCGACCTCCAAAGTCTCAGCTGTGACCTTCAATTGGCCTGATTGAATGATCGCATCATACATCAGGACCACACCGTTACCACGTGGATCATCCGAATAGGTGTACACACCTGCCAGGTCTGTAATCATTACCTCTAATCCAGTCTCTTCGAAGGCTTCGCGTTTCGCGGCAATTTGAGGTTCTTCATCAACTTCCACAAACCCTGCCGGTAAATACCATTTCCCTAACCAGGGTTCGATGCCTCTACGGACAAGGAGAAGTTTATTCTCTTGAGAAATACGTACACCCGCACTTACTTTTCTTTGCTCATAATAAATCCAACCACATGCCTCGCAAAGCTCTCTAATTCTGCCTTCCACCTTATGATTTTTAAGCTTCATGCCACACAATAGACAATAATGAGCCATCAGGATTCATCCCTACCGCGCAAACGCATTACAATCTCATAAATTTTATATAATCCCGGGTGGTATATCCGGTCCCAGGCACCGATGCTTCTTTTTACTTCTCCGCCAAATCCTCGTTTAAACCGATAGACTCCCCAAAGACCATCGTGACTATGTCTTTCTGAAAATTCTTCTTCCAATTGTGTCTCATCCACATCCGGGATGCCCCACATATCATAGGTTTTGCATCCTTTTTCTCTCGCCCAGCGCATGGCTTCCCATTGGATTAGATAGGTGGGCATGCGATTTCTCTCTTCGTCGCTGGATGCACCATACATATACCAGGATCGATCTCCCACCGCGAATACCATCAGACTTGCAATAGCGCGTTCTTCAAAATACGCCGTTAAAATATCGACTTGGTCGCTTTTAGAAAATAATTCATAGGCTTTTTGATAATACTGGAAGGAATGAACTCCAAAGCCATCCCTTTTGCCTGTGATCATACTCATTTGATGGAACGTCTTCACTTCATCGGATACTCGAACTTCAATCCCTTTTCTTTGTGCCAACCGAATGTTATAGCGTGTTTTTTGTTTCATTCGACTTAGCAAATCATCCTCAGAACCGACCAAAGGGATCACAACAGTTTTTTGAGGTTGGATCGGCTTTGATGCTCTCCAGCCGTTTTTGGTGGAAAAAGCCTTGGCATCATATGGTCCCCAAATATCAGGTTCTACTTTTATAAAGACCGCCCGATTTTCAAGGCAGACCTTATCAATTTCATTCTGCATATCCAGTATCGCTTTGAGAGGGCTTTTAGGTAGATATGCAATTGAAAAACCTGCCGCCAAAGGCCTTAACAATATCTGAACCCCCTCGGTTCCAGAAATGAGTCGGATTACTTTCCAACCAAAGGAAGATTTTAACTCCCCCCATGCTCCTGTTTGAAGAATATGGAGGTCCAGTAAATGTGATGTAAAGTCATTCCATTGGTTCAAATTAACATTCATGGTCAGTCAATGGAAATCAATTCAGGTGGCGGTGTGGAAGCCAATTCCGCGCCCGGGATGGAGGCATCAACATACTTAATGATCTCTGAAGAATCATTTTGATCAGCCAGTTTTAATAAATTCGTTATTACGGAGGTAAGTTCTTTACCTTTCAGGTTGTTAGGGTCGTTGTATTGGAAGATATCAGGGTGTTGCGTTTTAACAAATTGATTGCCCTCTTCCCAAAGGTCTTCACTTATTTTTTCACCAGGACGAATACCAGTGAAGGCGATCTCAATGTCTTTACCCGGTTCAAGACCAGAAAGTCTGATCAAGTCCTCGGCAAGATCCAGAATTTTCACTTGCTGCCCCATATTCAATACGTACATTTCGCCCCCATGGCTCATCCCGGCGGCCTGTAAAACCAGATAAACCGCTTCAGGAATGGTCATAAAATAACGCTTCATATCAGGATGCGTGATAGTGACAGGCCCTCCACGCGCAATTTGATGTTTAAAAAGGGGAACCACGCTGCCGCGACTGCCTAATACGTTCCCAAATCGAACTACGCAATAGGCATTCTTCGTTCGATTTGCTGCATCCAGAACGATCATTTCAGAAAACCTTTTGGTCGCACCCATAATGTTGACAGGTTTAATAGCTTTGTCCGTTGAGATCATGACCAGGCGCTTGACATGATTTTTTTCGCAAGCTTCCACGATATTGCGCGTACCTCTAACGTTGTTGTTCACTGCTTCATTAACATTCATTTCCATCAAGGGTACATGTTTATGGGCTGCGGCATGAAAAACTACCTCAGGCCTTTGTCTTTCAAATATTTTTAAGACATGAGCCCGATCTTTAATATCAACAATGACAGGATAGAGAGGTAGAGAAGGATAGGTTTCTTGTATTTCAAGCAAAGTTTCAAATATACTGTTTTCCCCATGCCCTACCAAGACCAACCCAGAAGGATTCCATCGTGCAATCTGCCGACATAATTCACGGCCGATGGATCCCCCCGCCCCGGTCACTATAACTTTCTTGCCTGTCAACGTAAAACCAACAAGTTCTTCCTTCATGTGCGAAGGCTGCCTGCGTAACAAGTCAGTAATGTCCACTTCTCGCAAGCGGCTGATGTTAACCTTCCCACCCAGTAATTCGTAGATACCAGGCATGGTGCGAAAAGGGATTCCCTTTAGGCGGCATATATCAGCCACCATTCTGATCGTTTTTCCACCAGAACTGGGAATCGCAATGATTACTTCCTCGATGCGTTTTTGCTCCAATACTTTTCCCATATCGTTCAGGTTGCCAACGACAGAAATTCCATGGATCTGCTGACCCTGTTTTACCGGATTATCATCCAGAAATCCAACCGGGTTCAAGTGAAGCTCAGAATTTTTCTGCAATTCCCTCACAACGATGGCGCCAGCATCCCCTGCCCCAATTATCAACGCTCTTTTTGCCTGTTGCTTATTTCCTGAGATAAAGGGATTGTTAAAACTTTCAGCTAAAAACCTGATGGCAAACCGGACACCACCAACCAGGATCATTGAGAGGAGCCAGTCGATGATCGGTATCGAACGCGGAAACCCATTGAAGACTTTTAAAGTCGATATGAATAACATAATACCAGTAACCAGAATGGAAGCTGTTGTGACCGCTCCCAAGATCAAACGAAGCTCCCGGATGCTCGCATAAACCCACATACGGCGGTATAAACCAAACGAGAAATAAACCACGGTTTTTACCACCAGGCTGACTGCGATCATCCAGTAAGCGGATCGAATGTAAAAGTAGAATAACGCGCCAACTTCCAAACGCAGCGCGTAGGCTGCTAAAACTGATATCACAATAAAAATGAGATCAAATAGCAGGATATATCGATTACGGATGTTTAGTTTCGATTTCATTAGAGACCTCTGAATCCAAGGACTGCACCAATGGTCCTCACGGCGATGTTCAAATCTAAAAGAAGATTCCGATGTTTGATGTAATAAAGGTCATATTCGAGTTTCACGGCAGTATCTTCAACGGTTGAAGCATACCTTTGGTTTACTTGCGCCCAACCAGTCAAGCCGGGTTTAATATAAAGCCGCGCGCGATAGAAAGGTATCTGTTTTTGAAATTGGTCCACTAATTCTATCTGTTCGGCTCTGGGTCCGATCAGACTATTCTCACCTTTGAGAATATTAATGACTTGCGGTAATTCATCCACATGACTACGACGCAGGAATTTTCCAATCCGGGTGATCCGTTGATCATCTGATGTAGTCATTCGTGCAATTCCGTCGTTTTGACTTTCTTTACGCATGGTTCTGAATTTATAAATTTTATAATGCCGGCCGTTTTTACCCACCCGCATCTGACTGTAAAGGATCGGGAAACCATCATCAATCAAAATACTAAGGGCGATGATTGGATAGAGGATAATCAAAAAACATAATCCAAGCAGTCCACTTAAAATATCCAATAACCTTTTAGTGAATTCGTAAACCCCCGAAGTTTTAGACTGATCGAGGAAGGAGCGTAAAATCCAGTCTGATTGTAATAAGAAGATGGGAACCCTGCCGAAGATTTCTTCGTAGATAGTCGGTAGGGACGTAATAGAAATCCCCTCTTCTTGTGCAGCAAGCATTGACCTGAAAAGATCTGCACTTAATTCCCCTGAAATAGCAAAGATCAGATCAGATATTTGGTTTTCTTTGATCAAGCTGATCAAGTTATTAGCGTTGCCAACGACTTGCAAAGTTTGGATCATCTTTCCGAGCTTCTTTGGATCGTCATCGATGTACCCGACCAATTGAAAAGGTGTCGGCTTTATTCTACTAATCATACCGGCTAACGTGGAACCTGCTTTTCCTGCCCCGATGATTAGAACACGACGGTCAAAAACAGGTGCGGTAAAAATCGAAATGTAAAGAAAACGCCAAAAAATCGTCAGGAATGTATTGGAAACAAGAAACACGGCCACACCGCGTCGGGGGAGTGAATTTGAATCGGACAGGAAAAAAATGACCAAATACAATAAAACGCTCAGCCCAGCCGCAGTCCCAATCCCTCGTAATACATCACTATGGCGATTTGCCTTGCGAACATCATAGAGTTCAATCAATAACAAAGACCATATAAATGGTAATAGATAGAACCAAAATGGTGCTCGTTGATCTAAAAATCTCCATGAAAATTCTAGCCAGTCTCTTTGCGCCCAAAAATATAAAGCGATAATGACAGATAGACTTGAAATTATCAAATCACCGAGCAAGAGGATTATTTGTCGTTCACCGCCCCGTAAATGAAGCTTTTTCGATGTTTTTTTCAACAACATATCCTGCTTTACTTTCCTTGGTTTTCAGGATTCAAAAGACACCACCAAAATCCGCAACCCCAACTCAAATGCATCGCCATGATCGCTAGCGGAATTCCTGGGAATAACATAACATCGTGTTTCAAAATTGATTCTCTTGTAGAAGCTGCCAATAAGACCAATAAATAGAAACCCAGGCAAACTGCCAAAATTAACCTCGCCAAAGGCCAAAAAAGAGACAATAATAATAACATCAAAATTCCCAAGACAAACAGAGGCGGTATCGCCTGTCGCCACCTTAATGTATCAGGATTTTTTCTTAACATCCTTAGTTTCCAAAAACCGTAATAAAAATATTGCCTTGCCAATCCTCTCAAGGTTGCCCTTGAGTAATAGATCGCTCTGATCGAAGGGTCAACCCAAATCTTGCCACCTGTCGCCCTGATTTTTGCATTAAATTCATAATCTTCATTGATCAACAGTTCTTCGTTGAACAAACCAATTTCTTCTGCTTTTGATTTATAAAAGGTACCAAAAGCTACTGTGTCCACTTCCCCGGCCTTTTTTGCCCACCGGTATTTTGCATCGCCTACTCCCAAAGGATGAGCGGTTGCAATGGATATCGATTTCGCGATCCATCCTTTTTCACCAGGTTTGATGTCGATCACCCCCCCAACATTTTGACCCAATCCGTTCTTCAAGGCATCCACACATCGTTCAACATAGTCGTTTGCAGGAATGGCATGTGCGTCCATGCGGGTGATGATCCTGCCTTGCGCCTCTTTGATCGCCATATTAAGACCGACCGGAATCCGGCGAACAGGGTTGTCAATCACCTTTATTTTTAATTCTTTATGTGTGGATTGAAAATCGGCAATAATTTCTCTTGTTTGGTCAGAAGAGTTACCATCTGAAATTATTACTTCCAATTGATTGAGCGGATAAGTTTGACGTAACAACGCATCCAACAATTTTTGGATGTTTTTTTCTTCATTAAGACAAGGTATGATGATCGAGACCTCAGGAGATGTCACGAATTGAATCCTCATCAGTATTTTACCTGATAATCAATCAGGTTTTTAGGCTATTAGTAAGCCAAACTAAGGAGTTGGAAAGCCAAATACTTAGAAAAAAGGCTTTAGCAAAGCGCAATTGCTTCAATTTCAACCATTGCCTTTTTTGGCAACGCGCCCACTTGAACGGCCGACCTAGCCGGTGGTGTTTCAGAAAAGTAACCGGCATAAACCGCATTCATTTTAGCAAAATCATCCATGTCGACCAGAAATACTGTCGTTTTCACCACCCTATCCATGGATGATCCTGCTGCAATTAAAATATTTTGAAGATTGTTCAGCGCCTGCCTTGCTTGGGCTTCCACGCCGCCTTCCACCATATTCCCAGTGACAGGATCAAGTCCAAGTTGACCAGATACAAAAACATAAGATCCGGTTTTGATCGCGACTGAATATGGGCCGATGGCAGCCGGTGCTTGTGAAGTCTTTACACTTTCTTTATTGCTGGAATTCATCGTTGCCTCCAAAAGAATTATATTAATAATACACGAAAACTCAAGATACTACTTGAATATGGATAGGATAAAGGGATATAATGAGTTTAGGTCGGTAAATATTGAGTAAGAGAAAGGATTATAAAATGGGATTACTAAGTAAAATTTTTGAAAAGCTAGGATTGAAAAAGAAAGAGGCTGATTCACCTACAACCATTACCCCAAAAACGGTTACACCTGTAAAACCAGTCACTACCGCCAAACCTAATCTTTCTCATCTCAGGCCAACAGATGCCACTCCAATGAATGTCATGGACGAGGTGGATGTTGTTAGCAAGCTTGCAGAAATGGCCAAAAAGAATCCTCAGAAGCTGGATTGGAAGGTTTCTATTGTTGATCTACTAAAACTACTGGATATTGACAGCAGCCTTGAAGCCCGTAAAGAATTGGCTGTTGAACTTGGTTGCCCGGCTGATAAAATCGGGGGGGATTATGCAGAGATGAATGTTTGGCTCCATAAGACCGTTTTAAAGAAAATTGCCCTAAACGGTGGAAACATCCCGAAAGACCTATTGGATTAAAAACACATTCCATTGAGAACAAAAAAATAACGGCCGGAGCTAATTCCGGCCGTTTTTATATCCATATCATTAATTGAATTGAATCAAGGCTGGTATAATTTCATCATTATTACTTCATTTGCGATGGTAAAGAATGCTAGAAAAAATCAAACAGATTCAAGATCGTTATTCAGAATTAACAAAATTAATAGAAAACAATGTCGAAGATTACCTCAGGGTTGCCGAACTCGCCAAAGAGAGAGCCGAATTAGAACCCGTTTATCAGGTTGCAGGTACTTATGTAGACTTGACGAAGAAACTTGAACAAGCACGGGAACTTGAAAATTCAAGTGACCCAGAGTTCGCTTCACTCGCAAGGTCAGAGATCGAAATTCTTGAACCTCAATTCGAGCAAGTTGAAAAACAACTCAAATCCTTGCTTGTACCAAAAGACCCCAGAGATGATCATAATGTTTTCATCGAAATCAGAGCCGGTGCCGGCGGCGAAGAGGCGGGTTTGTTTGCGGCTGAATTAATGCGTATGTATATGCATTATGCTGAACAACATCGCTGGGCAGTGGAAATGATCTCATCCAATGAGACCGGAATTGGTGGGTATAAGGAAGTCATCTTCATGGTGAAGGGTAAGGGCGCTTATTCCAAGTTCAAGTTTGAATCTGGCGTTCATCGAGTTCAAAGAATTCCAGCAACAGAGTCTTCGGGAAGAATTCACACATCCACGGTCACCGTTGCGGTTATGGCAGAGATGGAAGACGTGGACATTCAGATCCCAGAAACTGAAATCGTTATCGATGTTTTTCGATCTTCAGGCGCGGGTGGTCAAAACGTGCAGAAAAACGCAACGGCCATTCGTATTACTCACAAACCGTCGGGAATCGTGGTTGCCTGTCAGGATGAGCGGTCTCAATTACAGAATAAAATGCGAGCGATGAGCATCCTTCGGTCACGGTTATTCGATCTGGAAATGCTGCGAGTTCAAAATGAAAGAGAAGAAGCCAGGCGGTCACAAGTAGGTACCGGTGATCGATCTGAGAAGATCAGAACATATAATTATCCACAAAGCAGAGTCACCGATCACAGGATCAATTTGTCATCTTATAATATTGCCGGCGTGTTGGCTGGTGATATTGATATGTTTATTGACGAACTTTCTCAACGAGATGAAACCGAACGACTTTCTGCCAGTGGGGATGATGAGCAGGATTGAAGACTGGACCAATGAATCTACTCATTTATTAAGGGGATTGTCTGACTCCCCTTTGCTTGAAGTCGAAGTTATCCTTTCCTACGTATTAAAGAAACCGAGAGCGTGGATCGTTACTCATCCAGATACAGAACTGGATGCAGCCAATCTTGAGCATGCCAATCATTTGATTGGGAGATTAATAAAGGGGGAACCGTTGCCGTATCTTACCGGCACCCAAGCTTTTTATGGGTTGGATTTTAGTGTTACACCTGACGTACTCATACCCAGACCCGAGACAGAGTTATTGGTTGAAGAATGTATCAAGTGGTTGGAAAAGAACCTTACCAAACGCCTGATGGCTGACGTGGGTACTGGTTCAGGTATCATCGCGGTCACACTGGCAGACCGGTTTTGCGACCTATTAATTACCGCAATCGATATCTCAGAAAAAGCCTTAACAGTCGCCAAAAATAACGCCACACAATTCCATGTTGAACAAAGAATTGTATTTTTACAAAATGATCTGCTGACAAACCATCAAGCGAAATATGATCTCATTGCGGCAAATTTACCTTATATTCCTCAAGGAATAATGAAAGGTCTTAAGGTTTCAAAATTCGAACCAACCCTTGCACTAAACGGTGGAATGGATGGATTAGAACTGATCCGCAGACTCCTTGAACAAATCCGAAAGAATATTGATCCAGGAGGTCTCATCATCCTTGAATTTCAATACGATCAAGCGAAAGAGGTTGAGAAATTAGCAAAGGCTCATTTTCCTTCAGCAAAAATCAGTATCTTGAATGACCTTGCCGGACACCCGAGAATCAGTAAAATTCAATTATAGGATGAGGTAATCATGCAAACCGTTATTCTGCCAACTGAAAATCACGAGTCCATAGATACTGCAATAACCTTACTTAAAGAAGGGGATATTATTGCTTATCCAACGGATACAGTTTACGGTCTTGGATGCGATCCCTTCCAAGCCTCGGGGATCATCAAACTTTTTGAAGCGAAAGGCAGGGATTCAAATAAAGCAATCGCGATCTTAATCGGTTCAATTGAGCAAGCAAGATTTATCACAGACCACATGACTGACATGGCCCTTAGATTGTGCGAGCAATTCTGGCCGGGAGGTCTTACGGTGATCGTACCCAGGAAAAATTCCCTTCCTGAACTCATCTCGAATACAGACCGGATCGGGATTCGAATACCTGACCACCCGGTTGCTTTAAAGATACTCAACGAATATGGGCCCCTGGCCACCACCTCAGCCAACCTTTCAGGCAAACCAAACACGAGGACAGCTCAAGAAGTTTATAAGCAACTTGAATCGAGGGTCCCGTTGATCTTGGATGGTGGTGAATGCCCTGGAGGAATTCCTTCAACGGTCGTTGATTGCAGCAATGATGAACCGGTCATCCTGCGTGAAGGGCCGATTAGCGAACAAGAGATTAGAAAAACTCTCGAGAAAGAAATTTATTAAGGTTTTCTAATCTTTTTTTTAATTATTTTTTCATTTTTTTGAGGTATCATTCACGCAGTATTCTCCTCAAAGAACCCACACTCATGAAGCTATTCATCAGTGTGGGTTTTCTTCTATTCATCCTTAGTATCAATTTGATCTCGTTTGTAATTATTTGGTACAATTTGACCACTCCCCAGTGTGATCATCTTACTTGCCAAACAGGTTGAAGCATGGTCGTGTGAGACCCACAAAATACCTCTAGAATTAAAAAGTTGGAAAACACTTGCCAAGAGTTTGTCAGCTGTTCGTTTGTCAAGGTGTTCCACCGGTTCATCTAAAAGTAAGAACGGCCTATCTTGCAGCAGTGCACGAGCCACCGCCAATCTCTGGCGCTCACCCCCACTCAGTTTATGCCCCTGATCTCCGATCCAGGTATCCAATCCATCAGGTAGATGGCTGAACCATTCCTCCAACTCGACTTGACTGAGAACTTGTAAAAGCATTTCATCTGTTGCGTGGGTATTTGCCAACAAGAGGTTTTCACGCAGATTCGCGCTAAAGAGTTTAACATTTTGAGAGACCACGGCAAAATATTTTCGAACCTGATAAGGATCCATTTCCTGTATATCATATTGATCAAGGAAGATTGAGCCAAGGGTCGGATCTAAAAATCTGAGGATCAGATTAATCAGGCTGGTCTTGCCCGCGCCACTGTGACCAACTATTGCCAGGGTTTCTCCACGGCTTAGCGTGAAAGAGATGTTTTGAAGATTAAAACCACCTTCAGGGAATTTTGCACTTACTCCCTGAAATCTCAGCGAAGCAGGAACCCAATCTGGATCAATCGAAAGAGCATTCAACCTATCCTCTTTACCAGAAGCCACAGAAAAAATACGATCAGCAGCCTGCAAGCTGGCGTTGAAAATTACGGCTGCCTGGGGAAGCGCTTGTACAGATTCAAAACTCGCCATCCCGAGCAAGAGTATGACAGCCAAAAGAACACCCTCAAGCCCTGAAGACCGGATAACAGATACCGTGACGATCAATAAACCCAGGATGGTTAGATTCAAGATCAAAAGGTTCATCCCGGAACTAATTCCATTCCAAAAAGCGAGGTGCGTTTGAATTTTCCCTACGCTAATACTTTTTTGTTTTAGCTCATTCAACCAGAGAGAAGCGACCCGATTGCTTTGCAAAACCTCCACCCCCTGCAGCCATTCCACCATTTTCGTAGAAAGCTCAGACCTTTCATGCACCAATTGGCTACCGGTTTTACGGGTGAGGAAGATCGTGAGCAACGGAAGGAGAAAACCATTCAGTACCAGACCGGTAAAAAGTATCCAACCTAGTTGAGGAGAGTAGTGCCCGATAAAGAGGCTCATGGTGAGGCTGATGACGACTGCCACAACGACAGGAGAGACCACGCGAACATAAAAATTTTCCAGCGTTTCCAGGTCCGCCATGACCCTGTTCAATAAATCGCCTGACCGAAAGTTGATCATATCAGCGGGAGGCGCAGATTCCACGCGCAAATAAAACCATTCTCTTAATCTTGCCAAAATCCGCAGGTTTACTGAATGTGAAACCAACCTTTCCAGGTATCTGAAAACGGCACGACTGATGCCAAAGAATCGGACCCCTACAATGGCAACCTGTAATTCAGCGATCGATGGATGCAGTGCTGCAGCTGAGATAAGATATGCGGAGGTGCCCAAAAGGCCGATGCCTGCTCCAACGGCAGACACACCCAGAAGGATGGATAGAAGGACCTCGCCAATGAGAGATTTTAGGAATCCCAACAAGCGCAGGATGGTCTTCATCGGGAACCTCTTGCCTCTTGAAACAACCGACCGTATTCACCCTTCAAAGATAACAATTCGCGATGCGAACCCTGTTCCACTAACCTGCCCTTTTGGATGACAAAAACATGATCACTATACTTGACACTTGAAAGACGATGCGCGATGGTAAACGTCGTCCTCGTTTTATATAGCTTTCTGGTCATTTCGGTTAGAGATCTTTCAAGCTCGTCATCCAGACTGGCTGTCGGCTCATCCAAAATCAAAATGGGAGCGTCTCGCAAATATGCACGTGCCAAAGCCAGCCTGCGTGCTTCACCTCCGCTTAAATTAGATCCCGATTCTTGAAGAATTGTGTTCAACCCATCTGGCAATGATTTGACCTTTTCTTCCAGACCGGCAGACCTCAATGCAAGCCAGACAGCGTCAGGCGAATAACCTGGATCATTAAGGCGCACGTTTTCAAAGAAACTGGTATGAAAAACCTTCACGTTTTGTGGAACCCAGGCAATCTGCCTTCTCCACCATTCAAGATCAAGCCCATTGATCTCCTGCTCACTTAACAGGAGCCTGCCGCTGGTGGGATGGATGAATCGTAACAGCATATAGACCAGTGTGCTCTTACCCGACCCGGTTTCACCCACCAAGGCGTAATGTTTTCCTGATTCGATCGTGAGGCTTAGCTCTTGAAGCGCGTGGCCTTGGCGATCAGGATAGGAATAAGAAACACAGTCAAAGGTCAGCCGAAATGGATCTTTGAGATCCGGGCCCTTTATTAAGCCCTGATTGAAGACTTCAGGTGATTCCCGCTGATCCAGGATTTGAAAGATCCGTCCAGCGGCGGCCAGACCGTTCATTCCCGCGTGGTAGCGCAGGCTTAAGTTTCGCAGTGGCAGGTAAAAATCAGGCGCGATCAGGAGGATAAAAAAGGCTTGCTGGAATTCCATGCGCGCATACAAGAGGCGCAAACCGATCTCCACGGCCACCAAGGCAGTCGAAATGGTGGCGATCAATTCCAGGACGAAGGCTGATAAAAAAGTAACTCGCAAGACATTCATGGTGACCTGTCGATAACGTTCACTTTTTACTTTTATATCCCCTGCCCGATCTTTACTTCTGCCCAAGATCAGCAAGGTGGTAAGCCCTTGCAGGGTGTCCAAGAAAAACGCCCCCAGGCGAGAGAGTTCACTCCATTGGCGGTTGGCATGGTTCTTCGATAATCTGCCAATCAAAACCATAAAAATCGGGATTAATGGCGCGGTGAGTAAAAATACGAGGGCGGTGAGCGGATCGATGGGAAAAACCACGATCAACATGGTAAGCGGCAGCATGGCAGCCAAAAGGACCTGGGGCAGAAATTGTCCGAAATAGGCATCGAGAGCATCAAGACCCTGAAGAGCGGTCGTGGCCAGTTCACCCGACTTTTCGTCTTTAAGAGGGATGGGGCCGAGGCGGTCGAACTTTTGAAGGAGTAGCTCTCGCAACTCGTTCTTCAACCGCACGGATAAGATTCCCGAGAGATGTTCATTCGCCATCGTGAATAGCGCCCTCATAACAACCACGAGCAGAATCCATCGTAAGGTTCCACCAAGGTCAGCCAGGGTTAGACCTTTGAGGAAGACGTCGTTGACCGCGCCGGCCAGTAGCCAACTTTGCCAGATGGCCAACCCGCCGACCAGGAGTCCGGCCAGAACGATCAAGGTGAAAAGTACCCCGGTAGCTCGGGCTTGCCTGATCAAACGGAAATGGTCATTCATGGTTCAATTCTGCCTTATTGGGGTGGAAACGTCAAATTATTCTCCCAACCCTTGCTTGCCTCCAGGTTCCTCCCTCATCCTGTGGACGTCAGAGCGGTCTTGGGATTTGAAGTTCAGTCTATGAACTGCAGCAGGTGGAGGACGTCTCGCAAACTGGCTGCGAATATTTCGCTCATGATGGATTCATCAACGTGGTAAGGCCCACCGTAAACACCGTCACCCAAGGCAGACCTGACCGCTTCCGAGGGCAAGATGCGGTTCGTCTCAAAACCGGCCTTGTCGCCCGAAGGCATGTTGGCCTGGCGGACAAAGGGAAAGGCCTCGATCCAGGAGGCATGATGACCGATTAGATTGTGCTGTTTGGCAATAGCGTTCACTGCCGGCGATTCATACCAGTCGTACCAGGCAAGTTGAAGGTCGTTCAATTCGTTGACCAGTTCACCCAGTGAGATCTTGGCGGGTTTGTTGCCGCCGTGACCGTTCATTATAAGCAGGCGTTTAAAGCCCTGACCGTGAAGAGACCGGACCATGTCTTCAACGATGTCGACCAGGGTCTTGACACGAATGCTGATGGTGCCGGGGAATTTTGTGAAATAAGAGGAACAGCCGAAATTCAGCGGGGGCGCGACCAACACGCCAGTCTGTTGAGAAGCGGCATCCGCCAGGGAAAGAGGAATTTTCACGTCCGCGCCAATGCTGATGTAACCGTGCTGTTCTGTGGCGCCCAGCACGAGCATGAGGCGGTCGTCTTTTTTCAGATAGGCTTCGATTTCCATCCAGTTCAATTCGGCTAATCTCATGAGCTCACCTTTTCTCCAATGCCAGTCTCTGTATAAATTATAACGAAAAACCGGGATGAAAATCCATCCCGGTTCAAAAGTAGACTAAAGGACGATGTTGACCAGGCGCCCTTTAACGTAGATCACCGTGCGGGGAGGTTTGCCCTCCAGGGCTTTTTGGATCGCAACGCTTGCCAGGGCGGCTTTTTTGGCGTCCTCCTCGGCGATGTCGGCCGGGACGACCACGCGGTCGCGCAGCTTGCCGTTGACCTGCACCACAAGGGTGATCTCCTCCTCTGCCGCGGCGGCTTCATCCACTTTCGGCCAGGACTGGGTGTGAATAGAATAGGGTCTGCCCAGGCGCTGCCAAAGTTCCTCGCTGATGTGAGGGGCGACCGGCGCGAGCATCTTGAGGTAAACCTCAATGGCTTCGTTCCAGGCTGCGCAACCAAACACCTCGGGTTTCAGCCGGGCCATTTCGTTGAGCAATTCCATAAGGCCGGAGACAATGGTGTTGAATTCTAGGGTCTCAAAATCGCGGGTGACCGAGCGAAGAGTTTGATGGAGTTTGCGGCGGAGTTGTTTGACGGCTTCCAGATCGCCGCTCCTATTCTGCAGCGATTCAAGCACAGTAGCCCAAACACGGCGCAGCCAACGCGAGGTACCTTCGATACCGCCGCTGCTCCATGGACCGCCCATGTCCCAGCGGGAGAAGAACATGAGGTAGGCACGCGTGGTATCCGCACCATAGCTGCGAACCAGATTATCGGGCGCGACAACGTTTCCGCGGCTCTTGGACATTTTCTCTGAATCTTCACCCAAGACCATGCCCTGGTTGCGCAGCTGCAGCATGGGCTCATCGCCTTTGACGATGCCCATGTCACGCAGAGCCTTCCAGAAGAAGCGCACATAAAGCAGATGCATGGTGGCGTGCTCGATGCCGCCGGTGTAGATATCCACGGGCATCCAATAGTTGTATTCCTGCGGATCGAAGGGACCTTTGTCATAGTCCGGGCTGAGGTAGCGTATGGCATACCAGGAGGAACACATGAAGGTATCCATGGTGTCAGTTTCGCGCTCGGCCTTGCCGCCGCATTTCGGGCAAGTGGTGAAGCGCCAGGTTGGATGGAGTTTGAGCGGACTTTCGCCTGTCGGTTTCCATTCCACGTCTTCTGGCAGCGTGACGGGCAGCTGTTCTTCGGGGACAGGCTGCACACCGCAGGTGGGACAATGAACCATGGGGATGGGAGCGCCCCAATAACGCTGACGGGAGATCAACCAGTCACGCAGGCGGTAGTTGGTGGAAGCAGTGCCCGCACCGATCTTTTCCACGTATTCCACTGCCTTGTGGATGGACATGGCCTCAGGGGTGCCGCTCAATTCGGCGGAGTTGACCATGGTGCCATGGGCTGCGACGGCCGCGGTCATTTCATCCGGTTTGATCGCTGGTAGATCGTCAGGCTGGATGACCACCCTGATGGGCAGGTTGAAAGCACGCGCGAACTCAAAGTCACGCTGGTCGTGGGCCGGGACGGCCATGATGGCGCCAGTGCCGTAGGTCATCAGCACGTAATCGGCGATCCAGACGGGGATCTTCTCACCATTGACGGGGTTGACGGCGTATCCGCCGGTAAAGACACCGGTCTTGGCCTTGTCACTGGCCTCACGCTGAATGTCAGTCTGTCGGGTGGACTCGAGGACGTACTTTTCAACCTCAGCCTTGCGATCCGGCGTGGTGAGCTTCTGCACGAGGGGATGCTCGGGCGCGAGAACCATGAAGGTGACGCCCCAAAGGGTATCCGGCCGGGTGGTAAAGATCTCAAAGGGTTCGCCAGATTCGGTCTTGAAGGTGACCTGGGCGCCTTCCGATTTGCCGATCCAGTTGGTCTGCAGCGTGCGTACGCGTTCAGGCCAATCGATGCCGTCGTAGCGCAGCAGCTCCTCGGCGTATTTGGTGATGCTGAAGAACCACTGGGTGAGGTCCTTTTTGATCACGGGGGTATTGCAACGTTCACAATGGCGATCCTCGCCCCAAACCTGTTCGCGCGCCAGGGTGGTGTTGCAGTTCGGGCACCAGTCCACAGGGGACTGCTTGCGATAAGCCAGACCGTGCTTGTAAAGCTGGATGAAGAACCACTGCGTCCAGCGGTAATATTTTTCGTCGGAAGAAATCATCTCGCGACGCCAGTCGAACATGGCGCCCATGGAGCGCAGCTGGGCACGCATTTTCTCGATGTTGGCGTAGGTCCACTGTTTGGGGTGGATCTTGCGCTTGATGGCGGCGTTCTCGGCTGGCAGGCCGAAGGCGTCAAAACCCATGGGGAACATGACGTTGTAGCCGTTCATGCGTTTGAAACGGGCGCGCGCGTCGGAAGGCGAAATGGCGTACCAGTGCCCGATGTGCAGGTCACCGGATGGATACGGAAGCATGGTGAGGGCGTAGAATTTGGGTTTTGACTGGTCGATATTGGACTCGTAGAGATGATCCAGATCCCACTGCTTCTGCCATTTGCTTTCGATCTCTGTCGGGTTGTAAAGAGGTACTTCCTGGTTTGCCATGCTCACTCCAATAAGTTGATTTAAACAAAAAACCCTTCTCCCATCAGGGACGAAGAGATCCTCCGCGGTACCACCCTGCTTGTCTGAAGCATTCAGACCGCTCATGAAGCTGTAACGGGCCGGCCCGTTCCCGGCTAGTGTATTCACCGGGAAAGCTACCTCTATAGAGGATCAGGCGAGTTCGGTCTTTGGCGCTCTGCGGACGCCTGCCGGTTTCTCACATCCACCACCGGCTCACTGACAGACGACCTATTACTCCTGATGTTGCTTTGGTGGACCCAGGGAGGTTCGAACTCCCGGCCTCCTCAATGCCATTGAGGCGCGCTCCCAACTGCGCTATGGGCCCAAATTGATCTGTTGCGTCGAGCCTGTCTTACCAGTGGACCTGGGGGGATTCGAACCCCCGGCCTCTTCAGTGCGATTGAAGCGCGCTCCCAACTGCGCTACAGGCCCGTGTGCTTGATTGCAGGAGAGATTTTAACCGAGAGGTGGGCGGTTTGTCAAGGCAATCAAGCTGAAAGAAAAACCAAAGTTAAAATGTCCCCTTGCATGAAGGTGGATCGGCGGTTGTAAGGTGCGAAATCCTTCTCCAATTATTTGTTTTTAAAAAAAATCGAAAACAAAGAAACGAATCGGGAATTTTTGATGGCTTGACGTTTTTGGCGGTGTTCAGGATATGCAATTTTTAAGGAACATGAATATAGAAATTTTATTCTATATTCTTATTATACACAGGGTGTCAAGTGGTTTGGCAATCCAGATCGGTGATGAAATTTAAAGGCAGATTCTTAACGCAAACATGAAGAATATTGGTGCATCCCCTCCGGGGATGCACCTTACGACAACTTGTTTATGTATCCATAAAAATACTTGGGATGACACCCAGCGAGTGCTTTTGATCTATCCCCTGAGCGGGACGGGTTTGACCTCACCGTCGCTATAGATGAACATGAC
>CAZNAF010000023.1:0-32609 GCA_964570925.1 uncultured Anaerolinea sp. | reverse complement strand
TTCCTGCAGACGCGCGGCATGCGCATCGCCAACGGCTACGGCAAGCTCAAAGACCTGACCTTCCGCGTGGCCACCATGGGAGAGACCTCCCTGGCCGACGTGGACGCCCTGCTGGAAGGCTTCGCCGATTACATGAAGCAAGCCTGATCCGATCCTTTGAAATTAACCGGGAGGATCTCTCCACCTGGTTTTGAGTCGAAAAGTCCCGAATTCCATGAAAAGAATTCGGGACTTTGCCATTAAGGGTTGATTGTTATTGACGCTGGTTAAGTGCCGTGATAGAATTCACCCGTTCTTGGGCGCGTAGCTCAATGGTAGAGCAGCGGCCTTTTAAGCCGTTGGTTGAGGGTTCGAGCCCCTCCGCGCTCACAATCTCAAGAATTTGGTTGAGTGTACCCCTAGGGGGTATATTTCAAGCCCTCCGCGCTCACAAGAATAAACACACTCCCGCAAGGGAGTTTTTGTTTTAGTTGCGCGTACCCCAAGGGGGTATATTTCCCCCTTCGGGGGACACGTCGAGCTCTCGCGCAGCACCCCCTTGGGGGCTCCGTACCCTTCGCTCACCTCTCGCTTCGCTCGGGCACAGGCGCTCACAAGAATACCGACTCCCGCAAGGGAGTTTTTGTTTTGTAAATCACGGTTATACTAAAAAAAACTACATGATGAATACCAGGGTGCTCGCGACCTGTGGCAGGGTGGAGACAATGAAAGGCTCAATTTATATTGTGATGATCGAAATCCAAAAAAGATGAGTTCAAAAATTTGACCTTACTCTACCGCTCTTGAAATAGGATTAAAAAAAAGGATGCCAAATTGAATTCTTATAACAGGATCATAAATAACCAGAAAGAAATATGTAAAAAATACGGTGTAAAAATTTACCCTTCAGATGTCAATTCTATAATTAGTCTATCCCTTGACGTTTTTGATCCAAAAAAGTTGCCGATCAATGGACTGCGTTACCAACCGGAAAAAAATACAAACGGCTGGTTTGTTTGGAGGGGTGCTGAGCCTCTCTCAAAAGATGATGACTACTTTAAACCTTTCCACTTAAAACATCTATTCGAAATATGCCCAGACATACTTCCATATCTCGGGTTACCGCCTGGATGGAGATTCTTAATAGCGCCTAATTATGTGGATATTTGGTTTGATCAGAATATTTAAAACATGCTCTGAGATTTTTCAATGATGACAATATGGTGAAGTTGTTGGGTGGGTTTCTAAGTTGAACCCGCCAAAAAAACGGATATAAAATAATGGTACGCCGTTAACCATAAGGTATCATGAAAAGGGTGGATTCCATGTTCTTTTCGTTGGTCTTTATTTTCATTTACATCTTATCTGGCACCCTGTGCGAAGCCCGACGTAGAGACAAAGTTCGTCTTTATGGTTTTATGACGAGTGATTTATAATCGTGGGTTCCAAGGGCGGATCCCAACCTACGCGCTACCGTTCAGGTGCTATTTTGCCAGGACTATTTATCTATATACCTGGCGGGTTTGTGATATACAATTATTTTCAATCGGTACATTTTCTTGGAAGGACGATTTGATCGTTTTGGTAAAAAGAAACGCAATTCATCATACTCATCATTAAGGAGCGTCGCCATGAAATCAGCAGTTGAAATCTATAAAGGGAAACGGATATTTTTTGCTCGTTACGATCACATGGATCTCGCGGAATTGCAATCCGAGATTGCCGAAGTGAAAACCTATATGGCACAAAACATCATTAAGGAAGACATGCTGGTGCTTGTTGATACCACTGCCACCCTCGTTTCACCGGAGATCCTCAAACTGTTTAAGGAGATGTCTGCTAATTCAAGCCAGTACAAGACCAAGACAGCCATCGTGGGTATGTCCGGTCCGCGCCGCGTTTTTCTCGACATCGTCTCAAAATTCTCAAAATCCTCATTTATGCCGTTTGAAGAAATTGAAAAAGCCAAAGATTGGCTGGTTTCATGAGGCTGCTCAAAATATCATCACCAAAATCTGTCGTATGGTGACTTGAACATCAGGATATTGACGAATTCGCCAGAATTCTGACTCCCGCAAGGGAGTTTTTTTGTTAAGAAGATCAGCGTTGTATTAAAAAACTTACACGTTAAATCCCCAGGCTCCGGCAACCAGAATGACGTTGGAGTAGGGCGTGAAATCGGCCGTGCGGATGACCGCCTTGGTGGAGGCGGTCAGTTTCTTGAATTCCACGTGCGGGAGTGGTTCGATGGGCACGTTGCCGAGCATCTTCTTGATCTCTTCGAACCTGGCCGGGCTGACGGTCATGATCTCTGCCGAGACGTAGGCTTTTTCGATGTGCAATTCCGACAAGACGACCTCGAGGGTGTCCAATAGAGCCGGCACACCCGGTTTGACGGTGAGATCGATGCAGGCCGTCCCCATCGGGACGGGCAGACCCGCGTCTGCGACGGTGACCATGTCTGTATGGAACATTCCCGCGACGACCGCAGAAATTGGTGCGTTCATGATGCCTGTTTTTTTCATTTTTCCTCGCCAGGTTCAAGAATTTTTTTAACAGGGCCTCGTAGGTCCCGCCAAAAAGCGTGTCTCTGTTGTTGCTTTCTAAATAAAAAACTGCTGTTCGATTAGCCCCGATGAGGCCTGATTTTTCCGCGCGAACCTTCTTGAGAGCAGGATCATTCTTTAGATTTTTCTCCGCGAAAAATGCGCATTCCTCAGAGCAGGGCCCATTCATCCATGCGCAAGACTTGCCAAAAAATCGATGCTCCAGGGGCGGTGCCGTGGAAGGGAAGGTTCTCTTTTACCTGATCCACGCACGCAACGGGTTCTACAAGATAATTATATCAATCGGGGAGTTTGCAGGCAATTTGGCATGAGAGCGAGTCGTTCAATTCGATGTCATTAATCGAAAAGTCCTTATTGACAAACGCAAAAAAAATCAGTATAGTAATGTTACCGGTCACATGACCGGTAACATTACTCCAGGTACCCAAAACTTATGGCTCCAAAACAACCAACCATTCGAGATGTGGCCAAACTTGCTGGTGTCTCTCATCAGACAGTGTCACGTGTGATCAATCAGTTTGAAAAAATAAATCCCGAGACACGAAAAAAAGTTGAAGATGCGATCGTAAGTTTGGGATACCATCCCAACGCGATTGCGCGGTCAATGTCTTATGGAAGCACGCGTACTTTTGCCTGTATCTCTCCCAACCTTACCGATTACACCTTCGCGAGCATGATCGAAGGGGCGGAAACTTTTGCTCGTGAACAAGGATATTTTTTGATCAGTGCCACGGCGCCCGACGCCTCCAGTTTTCAGGAATTGGTGGAACAATTGGTAAAAAGCCGTCGAACGGAAGGGTTGCTTGTGATCAACCCATACGCCGATAAACGTTACCAGTTTTTGCCAAAAGACGTCCCTGTGGTGTTGATGGGCGCACGGCCTCGCACTGAAGGGCTGGCATCCGTTGCGCTTGATGATATTCAAGGTGGATATTTGGCGACAAAGCATCTTCTGTCTCTTGGTCACCAAAAAATCGCATTAATCTCCGGCCCGCTTGAAGAAGATTGTGTTCAAGATCGTATTGTTGGCTGTCAAAAAGCCTTGCAGGAAGCGGGTTTGCCATTTGAAAAAATGAACATCTATTCAGGTGATTGGTCTGCAACCTCTGGGCAACTGGGAATCGAAAGTTTTTTGGATCAGGGAATCGATTTTTCAGCGATCTTTGCCTTAAATGACAGAATGGCTACAGGGGCGATCTACAATCTGCAAAAAATCGGTTGGAAAGTTCCAGACGATGTTTCGGTGGTCGGGTTTGACGACATGCCGCTCGCTTCTTATTTCAACCCTTCCATTACCACGATCAGACAAGATATCCCCACTTTGGGGCAAAATGCTGTGCGACTTTTAATAAATAAAAAAACAGATCCAGGCAAGGGGATCCAGCAGCTATTATATACACCGGAATTGGTAATCCGAAATTCCACATCTCAAGCAAAGGCAAGGAGGTGATTCGCCAAAATCACAATAAATAGGTACCCTGTTCAATTGTCTAAAAATTAAAAGGAGAGAAAATGTCAAAAAAAATGTTTTTGGTACTTAGCGTGGTCGTTGTTTTTTCAATGATCATGGCTGCTTGTGCTCCCAAAGCTGTAGAAACCGCTGCGCCAGTCGAGCAACCCGCTGCCACGGAGGCTCCTGCTGCCGCTGAAACAGAATCCGGTGAGATCACCTTGCGCTGGAGGACCCGACCTGACAACCAGGCAGAAATTGACGTTTATTCAGCAGTCAGCTCTGATCTTGATGCAGCCATGGACGGGGTGACGCTTGTTTATGAACCCGGTGGCTCTGAAACCTCAAGTTATCAAGATGTGCTAAAGACAGAAATTGGCGCCGGTACGGCACCGGATGTGTTCTGGATCCCGGGAACCGACGTGGCTGATTTTGCGACACGTGGATTGATCATGGATTTGAAATCCATGGCGGATGTGACTGAAGGGTTTAGTGCCGGCGATTTCTATCCTGGCCCGATGTTTCACTTGACCTTTAATCCAGAAACGGGAAACACCGGTGAGGCTCTTTGGGGTCTTCCGCGTGATGTTTCGACTTTCGCTCTGTATCTCAACCTTGATCTTATTGCAGAAGCAGGCGCAGACGATCCCCGTGAATTAGCCAAAGAAGGTAAATGGACTTGGGACGCATTCTTGGATGTGGCGAAAAAAGTCCAGGCCTTGGGGTCTGATGTCTACGGTTATGGCGCGAACGCCTGGTGGGGACCCTACGGCGTTTGGATCAACGCAGCGGGCGGCAACTTCTACAATGCAGACCGGACAGCATGCGGGCTGGACACTCCGGAAGCGATTGCAGGGTTGACCTTTGAACGCCAACTCTACGTGGAAGACAAGGTCGCCGTCCCATATGGTGAAGACAGCGAACCCCCCTTCATGGCTGGTAAAGTCGCGATGTTCCAGAACGGCCGTTGGGCAACACCCGGCGTTCGCGCTAACGCTAATTTTAACTGGGATGTCGTAGAATTACCAACCGGATCAAGCGGACAAGGCAACTGGTTATTCTGGGGAGCCTATGTAGTCAATGCAAATACAGAACACCCCGAAGAAGCCTGGAAGCTGGTTCAAATGCTCACAACTGCCGAGACACAGGGCAAAATCGCGGCGCTGGGAGCCAATATTCCCAGTCGAATGAGCCAGGAAGCCTTTGATGCCTTCTTAACCTTTACACCTCCTGCGAACAATCAGGCATTCTTAAATGGCATTGCTGAAGAAAACAAACCAACTGCCGAAGGTCCGTTGTGGGCTGGAAGCTGGCCAAATTATGATTCGATCATGGGCCCCATGGTTTCAAAAGTTCTCAACGGTGAATTGACCATTGAAGAGTATCAGAAGACCATCTGTGTAGAAGCTAACAAAGCATTCCAACAATAATTATGCACCAAGGTATCCTCCCTACTGAATATGTAGGGAGGATATTTTTTTCATTGAACATGAGGATTGAGGTTTCTTTTGGAGGAAGCCATGCAATTATTGAATGATCAAAGATCAGTCAAAACGACCAAGATCATAATCAGAATCACCACTTGCTGGCATTTTTTATTGCTATTTTTCGGCTTTTTTCTATTTGTGGAAATTTTGTTTAGAAATGGATTCGCCAACCTTCCCGAATGGATGACTTATATTGCCGCCTTGCTGATCGTGTTGTTGAGTGCGGGTAGTCTTTATTCAGCGATCCAGTTATTAAAAAACCGGCGCCAGGGAAGGACAGCTTCTCTCGTGGTAAATTATCTGGGGGTGATCATCTCGGCATTATTGCTCTTTCAACGATTGGGTGTGTTTCTGGGTGTTGACGCCCTGGCAAAAACCTTTGGCACTTCGATCATTTGGCTGCTTGGGGTGCTAATCGGATATCTCGTCTACACTTTGGGTGACCGGTTCCACAATAAGATCCATATTGAAGAAACATTCCACAAGATCGGAAAATACCTTGCTTTGATCTCGTTTATCATTTTTCTGATCAGGGCAGGTTTGTTTCAGGCATTGCTGTTTCTTGGGAAACAACTCCTGATCCCTTCAAATGCTTTGATCGGTTTGATCGTGATCTGCTTTGGGCTTGCCGTGTGGACGATGTGGCGGGAACCGACCGCGCTGTATCTTAACCGTACCAATTCACAAACAGAAGCGTTAGAAGGTTTTCTTTTTCTATCTCCAAACCTCTTTGGTTTCTTGATCTTCTTTGCTTTTCCTCTCGTTTTTTCTTTGTACATCAGTCTTACTGATTGGGATGCGTTCGGAAATTCAAATTTTATCGGTTTGGCTAATTATTTTAAAATTTTTCAATTAAACCTGAAAGAACTTGCGAATTCCACACAAGATTTTTTCCAGGTGATGGATGGTTCGATTTTTACTGAACTCTTCCGATTTAACTTGTTTGGGAACTCATATGTTCTGGGGGCTGCTGATGCGCGATTTTGGATCGCGTTGCGCAACACCCTGGTTTTTGGCATCGTCACAGTACCCATGAGCGCAGTTCCGGCGTTGTTTCTTGCCAATATTCTAAACAGCAAAATTCCAGGCATGAAAATCTTTCGCGCCATCTATTTCTTGCCAAGCATTGCCGCGGTGGTCGGGATCTCTCTCATATGGCAATGGCTTTATAACGCGACTGTTGGATATATTAATTACTTCATCACAATTGGTCTTGATCTTATTAATACGGTTTTTGCTACGAGCTATCCTGAAGCGCAGATCCGCTGGCTTTCAGAAAGCCGCACCGCTTTGTTGGCGATCATGATCGTTTCTGCATGGCAAACCATGGGATTTAACACCGTACTATTTTTGGCTGGCCTGCAAAACGTTCCAAAAGAGGTTTATGAGGCTGCCACCGTTGATGGCGCAGGCAAATGGGCAAAATTCTGGAAAATAACGCTGCCATTACTCGCACCCACCACCTTCTTTGTGATCACCACAACCACGATTCAGGCCTTCCAGGTGTTTGAGCAGGTTTTCATTATGACCAACCCGCCAGGCAGTCCTGGCACATCCACCCTTACCATAGTTCTTTACCTCTACCAAAATGGATTTCAACGATTCCAACAAGGGTATGCGGCAGCGATCGCATGGGTTTTGTTTATCGTTATCTTTGCGGTTACCTTGCTGCAATTCCGCAGTCAACGAAAAACCGGCGCGTATGACGTTTAGGAGGATGACATGAAATCATTTCGATTATCAAAAATACTGACCAATATGGCGGCTTACATCGTCCTGACTTTTTTCGCGCTGATCATGCTCTTTCCGTTCATATTTATGGTGACGACTTCATTGAAAACCCCCGACGACACCTTTAATTATCCTCCCCGCTTGTTTCCTCGCGAGGGAGTGGAAATCAGTCTGGATGGGTATGAGGATCCTCTGCCTCTTTACTACATTAACCAGGACGGGATTCAGGAAAAATTCGCCCTGGTCGAATCAGGCATCCCGTCCGGGATATTCGCGGAAATTGATGATCCAACCAGCACGTATACAGTGCCTTTAGAAATGGCGAATCTTTCCACGATTGATGAGCAGGTTACCATGCCAGACGGAAGTGTTCTGCCAATAATGGATGTTTCGATTAACGGAAGCGTCAAACAGCTCGTTCAGGTAGGAAAAACCGTTTTGGGCCGTTTCGTAGATCCGGAAGACCCTTCGCGAGAGGTTTTTCAGGTTGTGCGCACCAGTCAGCCGGTAACAAAAGTGACCGCTCATCCGGAGAATTACACGCATGTGATGACGATGGAAAATATGGGGCGAAGTTTAACCAACACGATCCTTGTCACGCTGTTCGTGGTGATCGGTCAATTGGTCACATCGGTCATGGGGGGATACGCCTTTGCAAGATTGCGTTTTCCAGGAAAAGACAAATTATTTGTTTTTTATCTGGGAACGATCATGATTCCTTTTGTAATGTTGATCATTCCACTCTACCAGTTAATGGTTCTTTTCGGGTGGACGGATAAACTGGCGGCGCTCATTTTCCCTTGGATTTTCTCTGCCTATGGGACTTTTTTAATGCGTCAATTCTTTATTACAGTCCCGAAAGAAATCGAAGAAGCTGCTCTGATCGATGGCGCTTCGCGTTTTAAGATCCTTTCCAGTATATTTCTTCCCGCTGCTGCGCCAGCACTCGCCACTATGGCCACGTTTACATTCTTGTATGCGTGGAATAGTTTTTTCTGGCCGTTGGTGATCATTAATACTGGCAACTATGAAAACCATGTTTTAACTTTAACTTTGAACATGCTGCGTGGCAGGGCTTCAGATTCAGCAAATCTCATATTGGCTGGAGCGGCAATTTCTATCTTGCCTCCCTTTATCTTATATATATTAGGACAGCGATTCTTCATCGAAAGCGCAATGAGTAGCGGGGTCAAAGGATGAAGCATTCAATTTATTGTCGACTACATTGAGGAGTTTTGAATTATGGAAAAAATAAACGGAAAATATGTTCTTTATGGAAATGAATTGTCAGCCGGAAAATCGAGGGCTGCGGACCGTTGGCAGAAATTCTTTGTGCGAAAATTTCACTATGATCCTTCGGAAAAATATACAGTTAGCATTCACGAAAACGATTATCTTGGAAACGAACTGGGTATAAAAGACATCTTGCGTGACAACACAGGTGATCCAATTTCAGGAAAAGACAGCCTTGTCGTTTCTACAATCCGCATGGGATACGGACATTACCGTATCGCTATGGCGGGGGCGTCTTGTGCTCGCGCTATGGGGTTCACTCCTTTGTGGTTGGATTTATTGGCTATCCCCGGGATCACGACGGATGTGATCAATTGGTGTAATGTCAATTACAGCTTTTTCTCCCGAGTTTCTCAGCAGAGTAAACTTTTTAACAAATACATATGGGAAATTCTTACAACCGGAGACCCTTCTCTTCCAATTTTGGATACATTACTAAACAACTGGATTGTCACCTGGCCCTGGAGATTTCTAAAAACCAATATCAAAGATTATAAGATGTCCGAGTTGTTCCGCAACCTGTATCAGGCATTACCCTCCGATATTCCCATGCTGACTTCACACATGTGGAATTGCATGGGGGCCGTGGCAGGGGGCATGACGAACGTTGTTGATATGGTCTTTGATAACTGGCCGATGGCGTTTCAACTGACTGAAGGAGCCAAACACGGTATTCAGTCCCCATCAGCTTATTATGGATTCAGAACGTTGCGTGGGTTTGATGATAGGGGAAGGGTCATGAAACCAGCCCCTGCGAACGCTGTTTATTTCACCGGGGCTCATATAGACCATGAACTGGTTGAAAATATTGAAGTCGATTGTGCCGCTCGAATCCAGCGCATGAAAAACAATGAACCAAGACGGTTGTTGTTGACCATGGGGGGGGCGGGTGCACAGCGTGAACTTTTCAAAGCCATTATCGAATATTGTCTTCCTTTGGTCAAAGCAGGCAAAGCAGCTTTATTTGTCAATCTCGGCGATCACAAGGGGAATTGGACCTGGCTGCAAAATGAATTAAAGGATTACACCGCGCACATTGAAACTCATTTTTCCTGGAAGGACACGAAAGAAACTGTTGATCGGCTGCGCGATAAACCTGCAAGCGGAATTCATGTTTTTCTGCATGACAACACCTTTCATGCGGTGTATTCAACCAACTATCTCATGCGAGTGGTGGATGTAATGATCACGAAACCAAGTGAATTGGCTTTCTATCCTGTGCCGAAGATTTTTAACGCGCGAGTTGGCGGGCATGAAAAATGGGGAGCCATTCGCGGCGCAGAATTAGGAGAAGGCACCGTTGAAGCCACTACCATACCGCAGACATTACAAGCCATCGATATGTTGGTGAATCATAACGAGCTGCTCGAAATGTTCTGCGCGTGTATCGTCAAAAATAAAAGCATAGGGATCTATGACGGTGCTTATAAATGTGTTGAACTGGCCACAGGCAAGAAATGGAAAAGATAGGTAGCTTCATAGATACATTCAAGATTCCTATTCAATGGTGAATGAGGCCCAATGATCAAACTTGCGAATCCTCTGGTTAAAGATCCTGTGATCTCAACAACCAATCTTCAACAGTGGGCTTACAGTCTTGGAAACCTTGGTTGTTCTATTCCTTACCAGGCTGTAGGAGCCGTTTTACTCTTTTTCTACGTAGACATCCAGAAACTATCTCCCGCTTGGGCGGCCGCCGTCATGACTGGATACGCGATCTATAATGCCTTGAACAATCCACTCATGGGTTATTTATCAGACCGCACGAAGACTAGATGGGGAAGGCGGATCCCTTTTGTGCTTTTCGGGACAATACCCTATGCCATTTTCTTTGCCTTATTATTTTTGGTTCCTTATGATGGGCAGAAGAATCCGATCGCTTTGTTAGTCTGGTTTATCGTCGCCCTTTTCCTTTTTGAATCCACGGCTACGATTGTGCAAACAGCCTATTATTCTTTGCTCCCGGAAATGTTTACCGAGTACCGTGCGCGAACAAGTGTTGCGGTAAAGATGAATATTTTTATGACCGTGGGGTTGATTATCGGCGCGGCGCTTCCGATCTCAATTGCTACGATTCTCGGTTGGCCAGCCATGGGCCTTTTATTGGGAATGATCACTGCGGTTGCCTTATTGGTCGCGATCAGGGGGATGTTTGAAAGAAGCCGCACCCTTGAGGGGCCTGAAGTCAAATTAAAACTTGCCATCAAGGCAACCCTGTTAAATCGCAGTTTTATCACCATCGTGATCGCTCAAACCATGAGGCATTTCTCTACCGCTGTGGCAGCTTCAGGTTTGGCATTTTATACGAAGTATAGTCTGAAATTGGATCCTGCTTCCTCATCGATCATCCTGGGCACGATTTTCATTGTCGCGGCACTTGCGCTATACCCGTGGAAACGGTTGATCGCCAATCGCTTTGAGCCGAGAACAACGTTATTGATCGCCTATGTTTTGATGGGCTTTTCCACCATTCCTCTGTTTTTTGCCCAGTCTATGGCCGCCGCGATCGGAACCGCTGTTTTTCTGGGGATAGCCTTGGCAGGATTGCTCTTGATGGGTGATGTTACTTTATCAGATGTGATTGATGAAGATGAGACGCGGACGGGACAGAGGAGGGAAGGAATGTACTTTGGGATGAGCGGGTTGATCATTACACTCGCTTATGCCTTAAGTTCCATCGTGTTTGGTTGGATCTCAACGCGGTATGGGTACGATCCCTTGTTGGTCCACCAACCAGATAGTGTCGCACTCGGTTTTCGTGTTTTCATGAGCGTTCCTCCAGCAGTGGGATCAATCCTTGCCATCATCACGTTGTGTTTCTACCCATTACATGGAAATCGCCTGAAAGAAGTGAAGGCCAAGCTGAGACAAAAAACCGCGCAAAGTGTCTGATCCGCTAACCAGGATAGCAGGAGGTTTGTCTTGTTGATAGGAATTGTAGTTGTAATCTTGTTTTTATTTCTGATTGCCATCTTGTTCTTTACTGCCAAGGTGATTTATCCTGTGCGATTTGGTGTTGAAGAAACCTACGAAATTGAAAAGGAAAACGGCAAGATCGATGAGCGCACATTTAACACGTGGAAGAAAGAAGAAGTTATTATCCAATCCCCGTTTGGTTACGAGCTTTTTGGATATTACTTTCCCGTTTCGAACTCAAAGAAAGCAGTGATCCTGTCTCACGGCATCACCTATACACTTTACGGATCTGTGAAATATATGAAAATGTTCATGGATTTGGGGTTTAATGTTTTTATTTATGATCATCGCCATCACGGCAGAAGCGGTGGAAAAAACACGACCTTTGGATTTTTCGAGAAACATGACCTAAAAGCCGTGACGGATTGGGTGGAAATGAGAATAGGCAACGGCGCGAAAATCGGGACACATGGCGAATCCATGGGCGCGGCCATCAGCTTGCAGCACGCAGCGATCGATCCCCGCATTGAGTTTGTGATCGAAGATTGCAGTTTCAACTGCCTGAATTCCCTTCTTGCTTACCGGCTGAGGGAAGATTATCGTATTCCGCCCTTTCTCGTGATGCCGGAAGTTGGATGGATCAGCAGGTTGTTAACCGGCATGGTGATCAAAGAAGTGTCTCCTGAAAATTCGGTGAAAGAAATTCAAGCACCGGTTCTTTTCATCCATGGTGAGAAAGATGATTTTATTCCACCGGTTATGGCTCAAGCTTTATTTTCAAATAAATTGAAAGGGCCCAAAAAGTTATACCTGGCCCCCGACGCAGGTCACGCAGAATCCTACTGGAACAATCCCAATAAATACGCTGAAGAAGTTGTAGCGTTTCTAAAAGACAATAAGATCATATAAATAAAATTCCTTGAGGTAAAAATGGACACGAAAGAGATCTTGGTTGACGAAAAAGTTCCCCTGAAGAGCAGGGTGTGGGTTTCCATTGCCGATGCAGCATGTGCCATGTTGAATACGTTTATCGTCAGCGTAGGACTAACCTATTATTTCACAAGTTTTCGAGGCTTGAATGCTGAACTTGCCGCGACAGTTTGGTTGTTGTTTGGAATCTGGAATGCGATCAATGATCCCTTGTTCGGATACATCAGTGACAGGACGAAAAACAGTTTGGGGCGGCGCATCCCATACATCCGTTATGGAGCTCCCATCATAGGATTGGCGTTCATTTTGAGCTGGATAATTATTGGAGGCCCGAATGCCAGTCAGGCAATCATGTTCATCCAAATGACCTTGCTGCTTTTTATTTTTGATGCACTTTTCACAGCCATAGCCACAAGTATTTATGTTATGCCCTTTGAAATGGCGGTTTCGAACAAGGCGAGAAGCAGCATTTTCATTTGGAAGATCATTTTTTCTGTTTTTCCTCTTGCTGTGCCCCTTGTATTATGGGGTTTTATCAAACCAGAGCCCGGCTCTGACCCTCAAATATTTATTATGATCATGGCGGGGTTTGGCGTCGTCATGGCAGCTTTGATCTTCTTTAGCACATTCTTTTATAAAGAAAAGCATTTCCAGCAAGAAGAAAAACAGCTTCCCTTTCTGCGATCAATCAAGGAATGTTTTACCAACCGCTCTTTTCTCGTGTTCGAGGTGATCAGTTTTACCATTATTTATGTTCAAACCTCATTAATGTTGGGATTGAATTACTTCCTGGCAGAATTTGCAATCCCGCCAATGGAATTCTATGGCAGCCTGGGTGTAGGCATTATTACAGGTATTTTATTATTTGTTAATGTGCGCGAGGTTTGGGGCGTTAAAAAGAGTACGATTTTCATGACCGCAGTCTTTTCAATAGGTTGTTTTCTGATCCTTGGATTGGGGCGGCAACTAATCCCTGTCTTGATTGGAGCTTTTAGTTTTGGCATCGGATTCGCGGGGGGTATGTACTTGATCCCCATGATGAATGGCGATGTGGTAGATATGGATGAACATCGAACAGGATTAAGGCGTGAAGGCATGTACGCCGGAGTAAACAGCCTGATCACCAAACCCGCGATCAGTTTGGCCAACTCAGCATTTCTTTGGTTTCTTACCCTATACGGGTATGTATTTTCCGCCAGTTCAGGCAGTCAAACTTTTCGGGCAGAAACCGGGATTCTCATGGGATGGGTTTTAATTCCAGGGATCTTATTAGCGATCAGTTTTGGCTTGTTATTCTTTTACCCATTGGCGGGCAAAAAGTGGGAGGAGATCAAACAATCTTTGGCAAAAATCCATTTTGAGAAAGAAAAAAAATTATTGGCTGCCAAAGGGATCCGATTTATTGAGTGATTTGTTGCAGACTGATGCGAAAAGGTTTGCTTTAAAACCCGTGTTTGTTCTCGTAATGAATTTCCTGCCGCAGGGAGAGGCGTCGGGTATTTTCGGGGTTGTGCGAAAAAACACCGAGAAAACGTTTTTGCCGGGTTTTGTTGTGATAATGACCACGAGAATAATAAAATTCTTGTCCTTGGCTTTTTGGTTAAAGGATCAGGGTCGATTGGATGTGCTTTTTTGTGCAGCTTGATTCGGGTGATCTGCTAAGCAATTCACTCAAAAAGTCTCGGTTACTTTTTTGATCGTGCGCGGATTTTCGGGATCGAGTCCTTTGGCGCAGGTTAGATGGTACGCGAAGATTTGGCCGGCAACGATCCCAGGAATGGGGCTCATCCATTCGGGCAAATCCAAGGGCAGGGCGATTTTCGAGTCAGATATGGACAAGAGCTCCTGGTTATTGGAAATGGTGATAATGTCAGCGGACAGGGTTTCTTTAATGGTCTTGACCGTATCATAAACAGATGGAAGTGTTTTACCGTTGGGCGCCATCACCAAAATCGGGAATCCTTTTTCGATCACTGCCACCGGCCCGTGTTGAAAATCGGCGGAGGAATATGGTTCAGCGGAAACAAAGCTAAGTTCCTTGATCTTTAACGCCCATTCGAAGGTGCTTGCGTAGTTGATTCCACGGCCTAGGACGACACATTTTTCCATGTCTTTGTGTCTGTAGGCAATCTCTTTGATGCTCTCTTCCTGATCGATAATTTCTTCGACCCATTTTCCGAGGCGGGCCAGGTCCTCTCGAAAACGCTGGTCGTTGTCTAATGCGCACGAGATCATCGCGATGGCCAGGAGCTGCGCGGTATACGTTTTGGTGGCCGCGACGGCTTTTTCTTCGCCTGCCAAAATATCTATGGAATAATCGGCTTCAAGGGATAACGGTGATAAAGGATCGTTTGTGATAGCCACTGTCGTGACTCCCTGGTTCCGACCTTCTTTTAAAACACTCACAATATCGGGCGATCTGCCTGATTGGGAGATGCCGACGACAAGAGTATTTTTAATGATTGGCGGTTGTTGATACAAAGAAAACAAAGAGGGCATCGCCAGAGCAACCAAGATCCTATTCCTGGCGCCCCATAAATAACCTGCGTAACGGCAGACGTTATCCGAGGTTCCTCTTCCTGCCAGAAGCGCTGTCTGAAGATTTTCTTTTCGAATCATTCGCGCGATGTCTTCAGTTTTAGACCACTGGTCTTTCAATAATCGATCGAGGACAACAGGTTGCTCGCAGATCTCTGAATGTAAGCTCATTTTCGCTCCAATTCCGATTTATGTATTGACAAATATTTTTTTCTTATTATACTATTAATTACTTACTTATAATTAGTAATTAATTGAAGGAATTATGGACATAAAAAACCTGCCGAAAACAATCAACGCAACACAAATGAAATGGGTTAATCGTTCTGCAATCCTGGAATTGATTAGGCAATATAGCCCGATTGCCAGATCTGAAATTAGCCGGCTCTTGAAATTGAGCATGCCAACCGCTATGCGGATTGTTGATGAATTGATCAGGGATGACCTTGTTCGCTCAACTGGAGAGACCGCTGGTGTCGCTGGCAGGCCGAGGGAATTGTTGGAATATAACAAAAATGGTGGCGCGGTGATCGGGATTGATCTGGGTGGCACAAAACTTTATGGCGCGCTGGCAACCATCGGAGGAGAAATCCTGGGGGACGTAATTAAACAACAGCATGATTCCTCCGGGGAGAAGAGCTTTGAATTGGTCGCCGAGATGATCGCGATCTTAATTAAGCTGGCGACAGAAAAGAGCATACGGTTGCTTGGCATTGCCGTCGGAGCCCCAGGGATAACTCATGTGGAACAAGGCATTGTGGAATGGGCTCCGAGTCTATCGTGGCGTGATTTCCCATTAAAAAAACGCCTTATTGACCGGTTTCAGCTGCCTGTCGTGGTGGACAATGATGTGAATCTTGCCGTGCTGGGCGAGCAATGGTTTGGTGCGGGCAGGGGTGTATCAAATCTGGTGCTTCTGGCGATCGGCACTGGCATGGGTGCAGGTCTTGTCGTGGACGGGATCATCTATCGAGGACACAATGAGTCCGCGGGTGAGGTTGGATACTTGCTGCCTGATCCCGGCGCGCTGAACAAACGTTACGACCAATTTGGCGCCATGGAAAGCGCGATTTCCGGACTTGGTATTGCCGAACGCGCAAAAAACCTCCTGAAGAAAACAGGTTCACTGGATTATGATCCTTCGATCGATGCCAGTGAGGTATTCACGGCGGCGAGAAATGGAAAAGAGTGGGCCGTCACGGTCGTGGATGAAACCGTGGACTTACTTTGTCTTACGTTGGCGAACATTTCCACGGTTTTGGATCCGGAAGTTGTCATTCTCAGTGGCGGGGTCTCCAATTCTTATGATTTATTGATCCCTCCAGTCCTGAAAAAGATGGATGGGGTGATCCAGCATATCCCTCGTATCGAAGTCTCTCAACTTGGTTCCAAAGCAACGGCCATGGGCGCGATATCACTGATATTGCATCTCACAAAAGATTATTATGTCGTCCGTCGTTTGTATTAGATCATGGAGCTGGAATGATTAACGCAGCGATCATTGGTGGAGGATTCATGGGCTTCACCCATGTTGAAACCTTGAGAAGGATGAATGTTCCCATCAAGGGCATGTTGGGTGTGGACACGAATGAAACAAAATCCTTTATTGGTAAATGTGGAATTTCGAGAGGATATGAAAATATCGAACAGCTGGCCAATGATCCAGAAGTTGATATTGTTCATATTTGCACGCCGAACCACCTGCATTATGAAATGGCAAAAATTCTCCTGCAATCAGGAAAACACATTGTCGTAGAAAAACCTCTTGCAAACACAAGCCGGGAAGCTTATGAACTGGTTGAACTTGCGCGAAAAAACAGGCTTGTTGGAGCGGTAAATTACAGCATTCGCTATTACCCCTTAAACCAGGAAGCACATTCCCGGATCTCAGCTGGTCTCATTGGTAAACCCCGTATTTTGCACGCGGAATATTGCCAGGATTGGCTATTTTTCCCGACCGATTGGAATTGGCGTTTGAATGCCAAAGAGGGTGGTTCGCTTCGCGTTGTGGGCGATATTGGCACTCACGTGATGGACTTGCTTGGTTGGCTGACTGGATTGGAGATTACCGAAGTGTTCGCTGATCTGGCGACATTCTTGCCCGTTAGAAAACGACCGGTGAAATCCCAAAGTACTTTTAATAACAAGTTTTCATTGAATTCAGAAACTGAAGATGTGGCCATAGATACGGAAGACTTTGCATCTATCTTGTTGAGGTTTGAGAACGGAGCAAGGGGAGTTATCACATTATCACAGATCAATGCGGGGCGAAAAAATTCGTTATGGTGGGAAATCAACGGGTCTTCCAGTTCCATGTATTGGCATCAGGAAGAACCGAATAGATTGTGGCTGGGATATCGCGAAAAGCCAAATGAGATCTTGCAAAAAGATCCGGCATTGATGTTGCCGGAGTCGAGAAGATTTTGTGCATATCCTGGAGGGCATGCGGAAGGTTATCCTGATTCTTTTTTTCAGCATTTTTCTGACGTTTACCGCTTTATTGAAGACGGCAAAGGCATAGATGATGCCACCTTCCCAACGCTAGAAACTGGCTATCGTGAGCTCGTGCTTTGCGAACGTATTGAGCAAAGCGCATCTGAAGGCCGTTGGGTTAAAGTGAGTTACTAATCTTTAGGAATTGAAAGGGATTTGTTATGGAAAAACCCGCGCTGCTTGGTGGAACACCAACCAAAAGAGACCAGTTTCCTGAATGGCCTCAATATGACGAAAAGGAAGAAAAAGCTTTATTAGAAGTTTTACACAGCCGCATTTGGTGGCGCACACCAGGAACCAAAACGCTTGAATTCGAGCGCAGGTACGCGGAATATCATCAGGCGAAATATGGGGTGGCTTGCACGAATGGTACGGCCGCGCTTGAGATCGTTATGGCTGCATTGGGTATTGGACTGGGGGATGAAGTCATTGTTCCGGATTTTACGTTTGTGGCGACTGCCTCCGCTGTTCTTTTCACGGGTGCGATGCCTGTAATGGTTGATATAGATCCGGGCACTTATTGCATCGATCCTGAGAAAGTGGAAGCGGCGATCACTCCTCGCACCAAAGCTGTGGTCGCGGTACACCTGGGAGGGCATCCTGCCGACCTGGATCGTTTGCAAGAGATTTGCCGAACTCACAATTTATTTTTGGTAGAAGACAGCGCTCATGCTCACGGCAGTGAATGGAAGGGCAAAAAAGTTGGCGGCATCGGTGCGGCGGGGACGTTTAGCTTTCAATCCAGCAAATTGATGACGGCTGGTGAAGGTGGAATGATCATCACAAATGATGAAGACCTTGCCACTCGGATTCGATCGATTCATGATTGCGGTCGCATGCCGGACCAATGGTTCTACTCCCATTTTATTTATGGATCGAATTATCGCCTGAGCGAGTGGCAGGGCGCGGTTCTGCTGCAACAACTGGATCGTTTGGAAGAGCAAAAATCCAAACGCAAAAAGAATGCCGCTTTTTTAGACCAGACTCTTGCTAATATCGAGGGAATTCGCCCGCAATCGTTAGATCCTCGAGTTACCAATCATGGACATTATTGTTACATCTTTCATTTTGATTCGAAGGCTTTCAACGGATTAAAAACTGAAGAGTTCATTAAAGCACTTAATGCCGAGGGAATTCCTACACAGGCCAGTTACCCGCCAGTTCACAAATTGGATGTATTTCAAAATGGAGAATTCAGGAAACGTCTGGCACCTGAACACGCGCAGCAATCCTTTGATTATTTACGGGCCGATTTTCCGATCACGGAAGATGCATTCAAAAACACAGTATGGTTGGTCCATAGAACGTTATTAGGCACAGAAGAAGATTGTGCTGATATTGTTCGGGCGATTCAAAAAATCCAATCATTTTCAAAGGAATTGATTTCTTCATGACAAAAGGTACCGGCGTTGAAGTTTTTTTCTGGGATGAACAAGGATATAAGCCCTTTGTATATTTCAATGATTGGCAAACCGCGATCCTCAACTGGGAGCCATTGTTTGACCCACAAAACCTTGGTGTCATCGAACAACATAAAAATACAGACGAGGTCTTTGTCTTATTAACAGGAAAAGCAATCCTTTTTACGATCACCCCGCTTGGCGAAATCACAACACACGATATGGTTCCCGGTGCTATTTACAATGTCAAGCAAGGCGTATGGCATAACCTGACCTCAACGAAATCTGCCAAGTGGATCATTGTCGAAAGTCGGGACACAGATAAAACTGATACTTCTACGCGGCGGTTGTTGGAAACAGAAAAAGAAGAAATAAAGAATTCTTTCCCTTTGTGGGTTACCGAATTAAACCTTGAATAAATCTATGGGAGTGTTGGTCTAATGTCAATAAATAGTCAAAATATACAGGCATCTGATATTGAAAAAAGGCTGCAAAGTCGGGATAAGTGGATCAGCACCATTACTTTGATCTTAATCATTGGTGCCTGGGTTTTTGTCACATTGATGAAATGGGTGGAGCCATTATTCCTGCCTGCTCCTCGTAACTTAATAGACGCCTTGATGAGTCTGCTGCCCAATCTTCCCAGTGACATTTTTGACAGTCTCATCCGGCGTATTCTGCCAGGATTCATTATCGGTGCCTCATTGGGAATTGTGTTGGGTGTTGCCATGGCGATGAATAGGGTCGTGCGGGCTATTTTCAATCCGATCGTAGAAATCCTCCGGCCTCTTCCGCCACTGGCGTTGATCCCGTTATTGATCCTCTGGCTGGGGATCGGTTTTTCAACCCAGATCCTCTTGATCGCTTTTGGCAGTTTCATCATCCTGGTGGTCACATCTTTTGAAGCAGTAAGAAACGTGCCTCCCATCTACCAGCACGCGGCAACCATGCTTGGCGCGAATTCGAGGCAGATCTTTCAGCGGGTGATCATCCCATCGATCGTCCCTGATATTGCAGGCGGGATCAGGGTCGCGGTTGCCGCATCTTTTGGTTACGATGTGGCGGCTGAGTTGATGGGTTCGATGTCTGGGATCGGGTATCGGTTGGTTCTGGCGCGAAGATATTTGCTTACTGAGAACATCATCATCATCCTCATCGTTATTGCTTTACTCTCTTTTTCATTGGATTTCCTTGTTCGAAAAATGAATACAAGGATTACAAAATGGAAATCAAGGATCGAAGAAAAATAATAGGCAGGAGGTGATCGACCAAACATTCTTTGTGTATTTGATATTCAAAATAATTCAAAGGAGAGATGTATGAAAACAAGTCGAATTGTTGTGTTTTTCTTGGTTGTGGCGTTGATCTTGACCGCTTGCCAGACCACTGCTTCTACAACTGATGTTCCAGCAGTGACGGAAGCACCTGTTGTGGCAACAGAAGCTCCGGCTGAAGTACCCGCTGAACCAGAAATGGTTACTGTAAGGTTTGGCAACCTGCCTTACCTTGACTACGGCCCTTGGATTGTGGCCGAAGAAATGGGTTACCTGGCCGAACAGGGAATAAAAATTGAAACGACCATTTTTGAAGTAGAACAACCACTCATTGAAGCAATGCTTGGCGGATCAATTGATGTGGCAGCAGGAGCTGATTCTCCCTTTATCTTGCTTGCTCCTCAATCAAAAGACAAACTTCAAATGGTATCGGTTCATAGTCTCTTTACCGGTTATTCCATTATGGGAAGACCGGATGAGGTAAAGACCTATGACCAATTCATTGAAGAAGGAAAAACAGCAGAAGAAGCACTGGCTGCAGCGGCAATGCAATTAAAAGGCAAAACCATCATTCTTCCGGGTGGAGCGTCGTTTTATCCAGTTTTAGACACCGCGCTTGGATTTGCCGGATTAACCAAGGATGATGTTGAGATCATCGATATGGATCCGGTTGAGGGCGCCGCGGCTTTCTTGCAAGGGACGGGTGATTTCTATAGTGATGGTCTGCCTTCCCGCTTCAGACTGGAAACTGAGGGAATGGTAAATGTTCTTACCGGTGTGCAAATGGGCGGTGGCGCCATGGATACTGCCGGTATGTACGTAACCAGCGAATTCTATACCCAGAATCCAGAAATTGTTCATGGGTTCTTAAAAGCCTGGTATAAGGCAGTTGATTACATCAAATCGAATCCCGATGAAGCGATTGCGATGATGATCGATTGGATCAACGAGCAATCTGGCGCTGGAATGACTGTTGAAGATGGAAAAAGATTCTTGACAGATCTCGTATTGTTCCCGACGTATGAAGAAGTGGGCGAATGGTTCTTCACAGAAGGAAGCCCATATTACTGGACAAATCGTCTGGCGTTTGTGAAAGCATACAATGAAGGATCAGGCACTGATTATACAGGTGTGGATCTTGACGCAATGATGCCTGTCGCAGAAATTTATCCGCTCGTAAAACCATAACTTTAAGTATTGTTGAGGCGAGGATAAAACCTCGCCTCAACAAGGAAAAACTCATGTTGATAACCCTGCAATACCTCGAAGACAGCCCGGAACTTTTATCCCTCTCAAAAAATGAGGTGATTGAAAAATTAAAATATGCCTTTGATAAGCTGCCAGTAACACATTTACTTATTGGATGGCATGTGCCTGATCCATTACTCGAGGCATGCAAAAAGGAATGTGAAAAGAATGGTACCAAATTTATCAGGTGGCAGCCATTATTGACCGGCGATGGTGTGATCTCACCAAGAGAATCTTGGCAGGTGACGAGTGTTTTAGGTAAAAAGATCCCCGGGTTTCAGAACATGCCGGAATTTACCTTTATTTGCCCAAATTGCGCCGAGGCAAGCGGAAGGATCAATGAACACATAGTTCATCTCACGGATCTGGGATTATACGACGGATTATTCTTGGACCGCATTCGATACCCCTCGCCTGCTTCAAACCCAGTTGAAAAGCTTGGATGTTTCTGTTCATCTTGTAAAGAGAAAGCTTTAAAGATCGGTTTTGATCTTGAAGAGTTCCAGACTGTTCTACAAAGATCTACCGCTTCAATACAAGGCAAGTTGGAACTTATCCATGGTCTTTTTGGAAGGGAAATGGAAGATAAGAAAGATTCCATCCGCGGAAGGTTTGCCAAATGGATGGATTTTCGAGAAGAAAGCATTACAGATTTTGTTAATCATATTTCCAATTTACTTGTAAAAAAAGGACTGGATGTTGGTTTAGATTGTTTCTCACCTAGTTTGACAAGAATGGTTGGGCAAAATCTTACAAAAATAGGGCAGTATGCGAATTGGATCAAGGTCATGAGCTACGCACATACTCACGGTCCTGCCGGATTGCCTTTTGAAATTATTGATTTATTTAATTATTTAATCGAGTGTACCAATAAGAATGAGGAAGAGATCGGAACGTTATTATCGGAATTGCTGGATCTGCCGCTTCCAAATGGAATTCAATTGCTTAGGGAGAATGGCCTGAGTCCACAGGCTCTTCAGAAAGAAATACAAAAAGGGAAGACTTTGGCGAGTATCCCGGTTCTAGCAGGACTTGAGTTAGTTGAGATCCCGGGAGTTGCGACCCTCTCTGATAAACAGATCCTCCTTGACCATAATGCTGTTCTCGGGACCGGGGTTGATGGTTTGTCTATTTCCTGGGACCTTCACCATATTCCAAATCATCGATTAGACCTTATTTCATCGATCTGGTTGAAGTAAGCACATCATGAAAGGTAAAAAATGAACGAAAAAATAATGATTGACGGTGTTTCTCGTGTCTATGAAATTGGAAAAGGAAAAACCGTAGTAGCTGTTGATGACGTCACGATTCCGATTTTCCCCGAGGAATTTGTTTGTATCGTTGGCCCTTCTGGGTGTGGAAAATCAACTTTATTGTATATGGTTGCAGGACTTGATAAACCTTCGAAAGGACAGATTCTTATTGAAGGGCAACCTGTAGCGGGGTCAAACCCAAAGGTCGGAATGGTCTTTCAACCTGATTCAGTTTTTCCCTGGCTGACAGTGGAAAAAAACATAAAATTTGGCCCGGAAATTCGAGGGAAGACGCAAGAAGAATGTGATCGAATCGCCGAACAATATGTGAGAGTTGTGGGATTACAAGGGTTTGAGCATTCTCTCCCAAAACAATTGTCAGGTGGTATGAAAAAAAGAGTGGATGTGGCGCGCGCTTTTGCCAACAATCCGGAAATACTTCTGATGGACGAACCTTTTGGTGCCTTGGACGCGATGACCAAAGAAAAGCTGCAACTTGAATTATTGCGTTTGTGGGATACAGAACGAAAAACCGTTTTATTTGTCACTCACGACCTTGAAGAGGCCTTGGTTCTAAGTTCGAGAATTATAGTGATGGGTCGTGCTCCGAATAAAATCGTTGAGATCATTGATGTTCCTTTTTCACGTCCGCGTGACCTCGTCTTGAAGACCAGCAAAGAATTTCAAAACCTAAGACTATATTTATGGGATCTGTTAAAAGTTAAAGAATAGTCAAAAGTAATAATCAAAAAAATCGTCAGTTAACATCAGCTGACGATTTTTTTCATCACATTCTGTGAATTATTAATAAGCAAAAAAAGGATGCCAGAGTTCTAGAACGTTGTCATTTTTGAAAACAATATAAAACAAACGATATTTTCGTAAAATAATCTTTTGGTGAATCAATGCTACGATCATGGTCCCGTGATTTTGTCTTCTAGAAATTTGCAATGATATGTACTAAAAAAAACTATCCGAGAAACAGGATCATTCCGTCCAGCCCGGGGATTCACAGGAGTAAATATCGCCTGATTCCAGGCCGTCTAAAAAGGCTGCCTGGCGTTGTTCTGACGACCCGTGCGTCCAGGATTCCGGCGAAACATACCCGCGAGATTGCTGCTGCACGCGATCGTCTCCCACCGCCGCGGCCGCGTCCAGGCTTTGCATGACCTCATCTCGTGTTAAAGGAAGTAAATAGCCGGTTTCGGTGGCATGGTGCGCCCAAACCCCGGCAAAGCAGTCGGCTTGCAGTTCTGTGTACACGGCCATGCTTTGGGGTCCGCTTGTATAGCCGATGGATTCATCCAGCAGACCCAATTGGTTTTGCACGTGATGCGCGTATTCATGAGACAGCACATAAGCTTCTGCGAACGGTCCGCCCTCGGCGCCAAAACGGGTGGTCAGGGTGTTGAAGAAATCCAGATCCAGGTAGATCATCTGGTCACTCGGACAATAAAAAGGTCCGGTCGCGGTGGAGGCGTAGCCGCAGGCGCCCTCCGTTCCGCCGCTGAAAAGCACCGTTTGCGCGGGAATGTATTCGATGTTATGCGAATAAAACTCGTCAGACCAGAATTCCTGAATGCTGTTGACGTAGCCCACAATGCGGCAGTCAGCTCTTTCATTGGCGTCGGCACCGGTTTGGCAATAGGCTTGCAGATCGCCGATCTCGCTCATGCTCTGTTCGGGCGCTGCAACTTGCCCTCCCACCATTCCCAACAAGTCCCCCGGATTAACGCCCAAAAGCAGCGCCACAACTATGGCGACCAACCCGAAGCCCCCTCCCACGGCCACCCGGCGGCCTGTGCTTCGTCCCCTGCGATCCTGAACCTGAGAGGGATCAAGACGGGATTGTTCATTAAATGGCATGGCGTAATACTCCTTCCCGAAAAAACCGTTAAGTTAATCAGATTGTAACGCTTTTTAGGTTTTTAATCCCCCCATAAATCTGTTATAGTGTGCGTATGAAAAAGCTGCTCGCGGTTATTATTCTAATCGCTCTCTTATTGAATGCCTGTATGACCGCTATGAATGAAACCGCGCCCTTGCGAGAAACACCAAATCAGGAACAAAAACCGCAGTCAGAGGGAGTCATGGAAAACCATCCCTTTCCGCAGCACACGAGCTATCCGGGCGGCGGCATCCTGCCCAACCACAAACCTCAGGCCGAACTGGATAAGGACGTGACGGCTTTCTATGAGTATTGGAAGGAAACGTATTTAATAGAAGAAGGCAGGGACGCAGAAGGAAATTCACTTTATCGGGTCGCCTTTGGCAAAAGCGGCGCAGGCCGGGCGAACACCGTCTCAGAGGGGCAGGGCTACGGCATGCTCATTCTTCCCGTCATGGCTGGATATGACCCCAAGGCGCGGGAGATCTTTGACGGATTGTGGCGTTTCGCCCGCCAGCATCCCAGTGTGCGCGACCCGCGCCTGATGGATTGGAATATCCTTGACACGCGCGATGACGTGAGCGCTTTTGACGGGGACGCCGACATGGCGCTCGGCCTTTTACTGGCGCACGCCCAATGGGGCAGCACGGGAGCCATCGATTACGAAAAGGAAGCGCTCACTCTCATGGCCGCCATCCGTGAATCGACCATGGGGAAAGAGTCGTACCTGCCCATGCTGGGTGATTGGGTGGTGATGGATGGGGAGGTCTATAACCAGTACACCCTGCGCTCTTCCGACTTCATGCTGGTGAATTTCAGGGCTTTTGGCAAGGCTTCCTTCGATCCGTTTTGGCAGCAGGTGGTCACCAACAGCCAGCAGGTGATGTTGTCCTTGCAGGAGAATTACAGCCCGCGAACCGGGCTCCTTCCTGATTTCATCCTTCTTTCCGGTGAAGAACACGTCCCTCGGCCGGCTGAGGCGAATTTTCTTGAAGGACCGTTTGACGGCGCCTATGGCTATAACGCAGGGCGCGTACCCTGGCGGGTGGCCGCGGAAGCACTTTTAACCGGGGACGAGATCTCAGCCGCCATCGCGCACAGGATCTCCCTCTGGGCTGAGCAGACCACTAGTGGGGATGCGGAATCTTTAAAAGCCGGATACTGGCTGGATGGCACACCAGTTGCCGACAGCGATTACTTTTCTTCCTTCTTTCTCAGTCCGTTGGGGGTGGCGGCCATGACCAACTCGCAGCAGCAGGCGTGGCTGAACGAGGTCTATGAATCCGTGGTGAACACGCATGATAATTATTATGAAGACACGGTGAATTTGCTGTGTTTGATCGTGATGAGCGGCAACGCCTGGGCGCCCTGATCTTGTAAGTAATAACTGGCAACACCTGGATAAAAAATAAAAGCATAATTGGCCACTCACCGGGATGTTGTCATTGTGGCAAATCCCTCAAGCCGCCTCTTCTTGAAGAGGTGAAACTCCCTTTTTTAGCAAAGACAATCGAGATCAAGTTGTGTAATTATCGAAAAGAGAATTCTGTTTGCATTCGGGCAAATGATCTCGCATGCTAGGGAGTGGTTTTAAGTGAGTATCAGCTTTTTGTTTCCGCCGGCTTTTCAACCGGTTTTTTTATCTCCTGCAGGCGGGAATTTATTTCAGCAAGTTGTTGCTCCAGCCAGGCCTTGCGCTGTGCCAACGATTCGCTTGATTCAAACTCATTTTCTGCCAGAACGCGCCAGCCAAAACCTTGCCCGCGGCGCGGCCTTCCGCCCCCACAAGGGCCTAACCCTCTCCCTATGGGTCCTGTTCCCAAAGGGCCTCTTCCATCCATTCCTGGCATATTCATCCTCCTTCTGTGTTATCTGCGCTGATTTCTAAATCTTCGTCCGCGGCCAAACCAGCGGCCAAAAAAACCGAACCAGCCCGGGCCGTCTCTGTATGCAGTTCCTGTCCAGGCGGTTTCGGCGCCTGTGGCTTTCTCAGAACTCCCCGGCTTGCAATTCCCCATACCTCGGCCTGTGCGCGGACCTTGTCCGGCGGGTCCTCTTCCATCTCTTGCGGGCATGACGCCCTCCTTTCATGATTAGGTGATTTTCTCGAGCAGTAAACCGATCAGGGTCTGGTTGGTTTCCAATTCCTGCTTCCAGTTTTGCAGCAATTCCTCTCCTGCTGCAGATAGACTGTATATCCTTCTTGGAGGTCCCTGGGTTTGATCTGAATCCCAGTCTGACCAAACCCATTCCAACTCCTCCATATCTCTCAGCAAGCGGTACACCACGCTGGGATGCAGGGTGCCCATTCCCAGGTTTTCCAGATCACTCAAAAGGGTATATCCGTGTCTGGGTCGTTCCTTTAGCAGGATCAACAAGGCCGGTTCCAAAAGAGACCCCTTGAGGGGAGAGTGTCTGCCTGCAGGCGACGCTCCGCTTTCTCTCATCCCCCATCCTCTTCGGTGTCTTGGCATTTTGCTTCCTCCGTTTGTATTGTTATCCTACACAACTATTCTAAAAATGTCAATAGAGAAAAATAGAATACCTGCATTTTGATTTGTAAATATAAATAAAATAGTAAAAAATTATTAAAAACGTGATAACATACTATAATAATGGTAATAAAAGTGGTGTTGTAAAGAGGCAGACCTGAATCAGTTCAGGATTGGAGGGTAAGTTGTTCGTGGACAAGGATTTTATAATGGATGACGGGAAGGACGCATCGGATTCTCCCTCGACCGATCTTTTGGTCGGGCAGAGGCTTAAAGACCTGCGCACCAGAAGCGGCTATTCGTTGCGCGTGCTGGCCGAGCGCAGCGCGTTGAACATTAATACCCTCAGCTTGATCGAAAACGGCAAGTCCTCTCCTTCGGTCAGCACGCTGCAGCAACTGGCCTTGGCGCTTGACGTGCCGATCACGGCTTTCTTTGCGTCGGAGCCTCGTCAAAAGAGCGTCGTCTTCACGCCCGCCGGTGCGCGCCCCGAGCAATCCTTTGGTAGCACACGCATGCAAAACCTGGGGAAAGACCTCGCCGGGAACGCCATCCAGCCTTTCATTGTCACCATTCATCCCGGCATGGGAAGCGGCGAGAACCGTATCGTGCACACCGGTTTTGAATTTGTGTTTTGCCTGAACGGCTCATTGAATTACTGGGTGGAGCAGGAGGAATTTTCTCTGCAGCCGGGAGACAGCCTGCTCTTTGAGGCTCACCTCGCGCACAGCTGGCAAAATGATGCGGAGACACCTTGCGAGATTCTTCTGCTGCTGGTTCCATCGGATACGTTGGAAAAACCGGGCTGTAAACATTTCTCATTACAAGTTCTAAAGAAGGAGATCAACATGAAAATCGCTGCAATTACCGACGATGGCAAAACCATCAGCCGCCATTTTGGCAGGGCGCCTTATTATCTAGTTTTGACCATTGAAGAGGGGAAGATCACCGCACGTGAGATGCACGACAAGATCGGTCACACTCACTTCCAAAACACCGCCCACGCGGAAGAAGCCCACGGGCAAGGCCACGGCATGGACGCCGCCTCACACGACAAACACATCAGTATGGCTGAAGCCATCGCGGATTGCAAGGCCTTGTTATGCGGTGGCATGGGCATGGGCGCGTATGAAAGCATGCGCCGCCTGAACATCCAGCCCGTGGTCACCGACCTGACCGATATCGAAGAGGCTGCCCTTGCTTTTGTGGATGGCAAACTGGTAGATCACACAGAATTGCTGCATTAAGGAGGATGGAAGGATGAAACTTTTCATCTCCGCGCTCGAAAACTCATTAGACGCGCAGGTTGATCAGCGTTTTGGCCGATCTGTCTGGCTGGTGGGTGTGGATTCTGATACAGGCCAATGGGAAGCCCATAAAAACCCTGCGGCCGCGCTTTCCGGCGGGGCGGGGGTGGCAGCAGCGCAATTTGTCATTGATCACGGAGCCGGTGTGGTGATCAGTGGTGATTTTGGTCCGCACGCCGCTCAGGCCTTCCAGCAGGCTGGTGTTGAAATGAGATTGTTCACCGCTGAGGTCTCGACGGTGAAAGACGCCGTGGCTCTCATGGTTGAAAAGAAACTTCCCTTGTTCAAGGACTGAAATATTCTGGGAGAATAAGGTGCGTATTGCCATTGCCAGCGGTAAAGGTGGAACGGGAAAGACGACCGTGGCCGTCTCTCTTGCCTTAAGTATCGCGCAAGACCATAAGGTGCGTTATTTTGATTGCGACGTCGAAGCCCCGAACGGGCACCTCTTTTTGAATCCCGCCATGGATTCGACCAACCCCGCGGCGATCCCTGTCCCTCACATTCTTAAAGAAGCGTGCACGGCTTGCGGCAAGTGTGTCGAGGTTTGCCAGTTTCACGCACTCGCCCGTATCGGAAAAAATATCATGGTCTTTCCGCAGCTTTGTCACGGCTGCGGAAGCTGCACTTGGAACTGTCCCGAGGGGGCCATCGTTGAGGTTCCCAACCAAATTGGCGTTTTAGAAGGAGGCAAGGCGCGCGAGGGCGTGCACTACTATCGTGGCGTCTTGACCATCAGCGAACCGATGCCGACTCCGGTAATTCGCCAGTTAAAAAAATGGCCAGCCCCTGTCGCGAATTCCATCGACATCTTTGACGCGCCGCCCGGCGCCTCGTGTTCGGTGGTTGAAACCCTGCGTGGGGCTGATTACGTGATTTTAGTTACAGAAGCCACACCTTTTGGGCTTCATGACCTGAAGCAAATGGCCGGGATCGTTCGGGAGATGAAGATTCCAGCCGGGGTGGTCATAAACCGTACTAACACTCATGGCAGCCTGATAGAAGACTGGTGCGCCGAAGAGCAGCTTAAAGTCATCCTGCGCATTCCTTTTGAAAGGACAATTGCCGCGGCCATTGCCAAAGGACTCACCTTGATCGAAGTTCATCCGTACTATCAAGTACTATTTCAAGAACTCTTCTCGATGATCAGCCAGGAGGCAGGATAAATGCCGCAGTTGGTGAAAGGCGGAAAATGGGTTTTCGGCTGGACTATTTTAGGACAGGGACGAGAAGTGCGTGTACCTCCTGAGGCTTACCTGGAATATGGGTTTCAGGAGCGGGAAAGTCTTGTGTTTTTGCGCGGCAGCCGTAGTTCGGGTGGATTCATCCTGGGAAAAAGGGAGCGCATGGATGGATCCATTTTAAAACCCCGCGTCCTTGCCGAAGGATGGATGGGCGAGGATATGCTCTTTCGACTTCCTCAGTCTTTCGATTTTGAAGCAGGCAAGAAATTCCTGGCGGTGAGGGGTAGCGGGCTTGCTCTGAGTTTCCTGGCCTTTGGGCGTATCTATGAAGAAGGGCTGCGTCATCCGGAAATTGAGGAATTCACGCCATGAAACAGCTTGTGGTTTTGAGTGGGAAGGGCGGCACCGGCAAGACCAGCGTCAGTGCGGCGCTGGCGCACCTTTATGCCACTTCCGCCGCCTTCCATCCGCCGGTGCTGGTGGACGCGGACGTGGATGCCGCCAACCTGAGTCTGCTCCTGCAGCCCAAACTAGGCGATGCCAATGATTTTTTTAGTGGATCCCTGGCCGAGATCGAAGAGGCGTCCTGTCTTAATTGCGGTCTTTGTGTTCCGGTATGTCGCTATGACGCGGTTTTCCCGCATCCCGAGGGGTTGCCTGTCCATATTATCGACCCCATTGCCTGTGATGGTTGCGCGGCCTGCGTTTATGCTTGTCCGCATGGCGCCATCCAAATGTGTCAGCAGCAGGAAGGTTTGTGGTTCAATTCTGAAAGCCCCTACGGTACCCTCTTTCACGCGGAGTTATTTGCCGGCAGGGAGAACTCGGGCAAACTGGTCACTCTGGTCAGGCAGCAAGGCCGTCTCTTCGCCGAAGAGAACGAACGCGAACTGCTCATCATTGACGGCCCGCCGGGGATAGGCTGCCCGGTCATTTCAGCCTGCGCGGGAGTTGACCTCGGCTTGGTGGTCACGGAACCCGGTCTCGCAGGATTGCATGATCTGGAGCGGGCTTTACGCACCTTGTCTCATTTCAAGGTTCCTGCGGTTGTGTGCGTCAACAAGGCTGATCTTTCACCCGAAGGGACCAGCGCCATCCTTGCTTTTGCCTCACAGTTTGGCGTTGACATCGTGGGAGAGATCCCTTTCGACAAAAGCGTGGGCGATGCCATCCAGGCCGGTATGCCGGTCACGGCGCTTCATCCTGAGTCAAAGTCGGCCAAAGCGCTGCGTGCTATTTTTGAAAGATTGCTGCCATTATTGGAAACTGGAAGCACATATGCAAAATGAAGAGTTGCTAAATAAAGTCAAGTCCAGGCTTTCAACCGTGATCGACCCGGAAACCGGGGTGGACGTGATGCGCATGAAACTCGTGCGCGACCTTTCAATCGACGATGGAATGAAGCTGTCTTATGTCTTTCGGCCTTCCTCTCCGCTCTGTCCGATTGCCATCCCTCTGGTGCTGGATATCATCCATGCAGTCAGGGAAATTCATGAGATCCAAGGCCAACGCGTGCGCGTGGAAGATTACCTCCAGGCTGACGAACTAAACGAGATGTTGAGATCACTACTGGGAGAGGAATGAAGATCACCTGTGTAGTAGATAATCAGGTCGTGGAGGGTTCCGGCCTCAAACCGGAGCATGGGTTGTCCTTTTGGATCGAAAGTGACAGCGCCTGCGTTTTGTTTGACACCGGCCAGTCTGTTTATGTGCTGGCCCACAATCTGGAAAAACTTCAAATCCCCGAGGATAAGATCAAGATCGTGGCCTTAAGCCACGCCCATTATGATCACACAGGCGGATTAAACTTGCTCATCCGGGAGCACAATCATCCACTGATCTATGCAAATCCTGATTTTCTGACCCCCCGATATGCGTTACGGGAAAATGAATATCAATTTATCGGCATGCCCCTGTCACAGGAACAACTGTTATTAAGTACGGAACTGGTTTTATCTGAATTTCCCTGTGAAATACTGCCGGGATTATGGACCAGCGGACAGATCACCTCCCGCCCTGAAGCCGAGGGTAGAAATGCCAATCATTTTGTGCGTTGCCAGCGCCATTGGCTGCCAGACCCCTATCTTGATGACATGTCTTTGGTCGCGCAGACAGAAAAAGGGTTGGTTTTGATTTGCGGCTGTTGTCATGCCGGTTTGTTGAATACCCTGGAACATGTCAGCCGAAAATTCAACGCGCCGGTGCGCTGTGTGTTAGGGGGCATTCATTTGAAGCCTGCTGATGACCAAACGATTGATCGCGTGGTTGAAACGCTGCAAAACAGGTACCCCGGCATACATTGCTACGTCAACCATTGTAGTGGCGAGAGAGCCATTAACAGATTATCCGAGGCGCTTAAAGACCGGGTGCGTCCTTTTCCGGCAGGAGCCCGGGTTGATCTGGATCAAGATCTCAAGTAGAGCCGGAAGGCGAAGGCGGCCGGGATTCAGTTGGGAACTCCCTTCCATTCTGGTTCGATGTTAAAATTGACGGGCAAACAACTGAAAAAAATATCCCGCCCATCGAAGGAGCGTACACGGCATGCAAGCCCTATTTCAAGACATTCAGAAGGATCTGCTGGCATTCATCATTTTATTGAGTCTGCTGTCCGGCTTCATCCTTTCGCTGGTCCATTTTTTTAAACCCGGGTTGATCTCAGAGCACCCGAAGCGTGCCGCACTGGTTCTGAGCACTTTTCTCTTGCTCGGATTTCCGGCTATCCTTGATCTCATCCCTGTGGGTGGATTTGCGGCTTATTTTGGCGTAGCCATTACCCTCATCCTGTTCTTCAATCTTGTAACGATCATTCTTGAAGTAAAAAAAGGGAGGTTTCCAGCCTTTCTTGAAGGAGGAAGCAGGCGCGTCGTGCCCTTCTTGATCGCGGGTGGATTGGTCACCGCCGGATATCTGGCTTACGTTGAAACTACTTCCACCCTGGTGATCTGCGGCGTGGAATATTCGGGTTGTGAAACGGTGCAAACCTCTTCGTATGCCACCCTGTTGGGTTTTCTGCCCACGGCCGTGCTGGGACTGCTCGGCTACCTTGCCATTTTGACTGTCTGGTTGGTGGCACATTCCAGACTGAAAAACCTGCAATATCTCGCCAGGCTGACCCAATGGGGACTCTCCTTATTCGGCGTCTTGTTTTCTATCTACCTTACCTATCTTGAGGTCTTTGT
>CAZNAF010000022.1:30489-34602 GCA_964570925.1 uncultured Anaerolinea sp. | reverse complement strand
GCGACAGCCACAGCCACCGTAACCGCCACACCTTGTGCCAATCTTGACGGGATTGTGACACAATATCAGGTACCTTCTTCCACGCTGGGTGTGCCGGTGCCTGTTTCAATCTATCTTCCGCCTTGTTACGATCCCGGCGGGAATTACCCCGTGCTTTACCTGCTGCATGGACAGGGCATGGATGATAAATATTGGATTGACCTGGGTGTCACTGCGATCGCAGATGCGGCGATCCGAAATGGACAGACCCCCTTTATCATGGTTTTTCCATCTGAAGAACGTTATCTGGAAGAGATCGCGAAATCAAAATGGCCAGAGGTCATGTTAAATGACGTGATACCCTGGGTGGATACGAATTATGCCACCTGTACGCAGCGTGTCTGCAGGTCCATTGGCGGCATTTCACGGGGTGGGGGCTGGGCTATCAAATTAGCCATGCGCAACTTTGACCTGTTTGGCACCCTGGGCGGGCACTCTTACGGTCTAATGTATGGAGACTCCAATTTCGTTCAACTTCAACTGCAAACACATACCATCGCCGATTTTCCGCGCATGTATTTGGACCGCGGCGACAAGGACTCTTTGGCACCCGATATCGATTATTTTGTCAATATTTTGCACTCCAACGGTATCAGCCCTGAATTCCATATCTACCCGGGCGGACACACCAAATCTTATTGGAGCACCCACGTCCAGGAATATATGGATTTCTATATGGCTTCCTGGCCCGCTCCATTTCCCCAATCTTAATCCTTTCCTGTGCTCTTGTTATAATTGTTTCATTATTAAGCTCACCTTTTCTGAAAGGATTTCTTCATGCCCTCAAGTCTGAAACCGTTTTTCTATGCCAGCGGCGTGGCCATCATTGGTGCATCAGCCAATCCCCGTAAATTAAGTTATGGCATATTAAAGAATTTGGTGAATTCGATCTATCAGGGAGGAATTTATCCTGTGAACCCGGGTTCGGAGAACATCCTTGGAAAAAAGTGTTTCTCTGATATTTCGGCTGTGCCCGACCCGGTCGAACTGGCCGTTATTGTATTACCGGCTTCGGCAACCCCAGAGACACTCGAAGCCTGCGGAAAACGCGGGATAAAAGCAGTGGTCATAATTTCAGGTGGATTCAAGGAAACCGGAGACGAAGGCAGCAGCCTTGAAAAACATTGCCTCGATATTGCCGCCCGATATGGTATGCGCCTCATTGGACCCAATTGCGTAGGGTTGGTCAACTTGCACAACGGATTGAACACGACCTTTATCAGCGGTCTGCCGGATGTGGGCGGCATCGGTTTCCTTTCTCAATCGGGGGCGGTTTTGGGTGGTGTGGTGGACCTGGTTAAAGGGAAAAAAGTGGGGTTTTCGAATTTCATCAGTCTGGGCAATGAAGCGGACGTCACCGAAACCGACATCATGGAATACCTGGCCGATGATCCGGCGACAAAGGTCATTGCTGCCTATGTGGAACAAATTCGAGATGGAAGGCGCTTCCTGGAAGTTGCCCGTCAGGTCTCTCGCAAAAAGCCGATTGTTTTATTAAAAGCAGGTCGCACCAGCGCCGGCGCACGGGCAGTCTCTTCACACACTGGTTCCCTGGCCGGAAGTTACGCAGCCTATCAGGCTGCTTTCAAACAGGCGGGCGTCATCGAAGTCAATACCATTGCCGACTTGTTTGATGTGGCCATGACCCTGGATTTTCAACCTTTGCCGCCGGGGAAGAGAGCGGTGATTCTCACCAATGCCGGCGGGCCGGCTGCCCTGGCTTCGGATTCACTCTCTGCTAACGGATTTGTGCTGGAGGACTTGCAGGAGGATACCCGGCGCCATTTGAGGGAACATCTCACACCGGCAGCCCAGGTCAGCAATCCGGTGGATATGCTGGGAGGAGCAGAAGCCCAGGATTACGGAATGGCCGTTAAACGATTATTGATGGATGAAACGGTGGATATCATTTTGCCGATATTGGTACCGCAGGCGCTCGTAAATCCGGCTGATATCGCTCTAGCCATCGTAGATGCGGCAAAGGACGCCAACCGCCCCGTGTTGACCTGCATTCTGGGTGATCAATCGATTGATGAAGCGCGGGTCGTGCTGCAGGGCAACCGTATGCCCATGTTTGTCTATCCTGAATCTTTGGGTGTCGTACTCAAGGCCATGCAAGGCTATACGGAGTGGCGTTCGAAAAAGGAGAACCCCTTGCGACAGCTTTCGGGTATCCAAAGACCTGAAATCGAGCGAGTTTTGCAAGCGCCGGACGGGAAAAAAGTCTTCGGCGAGGCAGAAACGCGGCCGCTCCTCGCGGCTTACGGCATCCCGGTCATTAAAGGGGGGCTGGCGAAAAGTCCGGTTGCTGCGGCCAGCCTGGCTGGAGAGATCGGTTTTCCGGTGGCCATGAAGATCGTCTCGGAGCAGATCCTGCACAAATCGGATATGGGCGGTATCCGTCTCGGATTGCAGAATGAGAACGAGGTCATCACGGCATTTGAGACCATGTTCACAGAGATTGGCAAAAATGCGCCGCAGGCAAAACTGGATGGTGTTTTAATTGAACAAATGGCCGGCCAGGGGCAGGAAGTGATCATCGGCATTCGGCGTGACCCAGGGTTTGGACCTGTGATCATGTTTGGTCTCGGCGGCGTCTCAGTGGAACTTTTTAAGGATGTGTCTTTCAGGGTGGCACCCGTGTCGAACGAGGAAGCTCTTGAAATGATCCATGAAACAAGGGCAGGCCGTTTGCTGAGTGGTTACCGAGGCCAACCAGAGGCAGACCTGGAATCAGTGGTGGATTGTATACGGCGTATGGCGCAATTGGCACTTGATTTTCCTCAGATCGAAGAAGCCGAGATAAATCCATTGCTGGTATTCCCGCGCGGCGAAGGGGCTCTGGTCCTCGATGGACGCATCCTCCTGAACGCGTAAAAGATATGAAGGTTTTCTAATAATCCATTCCATCGAAAAAAATTTGCTATAATAAAGATGATCTTCTGCTGGTTGCCCCCCTCAACCAGTGGAAGATCATCTTTTATATATTTTTAATATTCCTCTAAAATAATTTATATCTTAAGTAAATATAAAGTGAATAACTCAAATTTCAGGTGACCATAAGGAGGTCTAATATGAGCAACAGCATTCTTCCTTTACGGCGCCGAGGATCCAATGTGTCCGAACGGCGCGAAAACGAAAGCCCCGTGTTGGCAATCCAAAATGAAATGAACCGCATGTTTGACCAATTTTTTAATGATCCATTCACACTATTGCCCCTTCCTGCCATGAGAGGAACTGCAGACTTCATGCCTCGCATTGACGTGAGTGAGAATGAGAAAAACATGCTGGTAACCGCTGAGTTACCCGGCATGGAGGAGAAAGACATTCAAATCTCGCTGGAAAATGACACCCTCATCATCAGTGGTGAAAAAAGGAGCGACGTGGAAGAAAAAGGGAAAAACTTTCACCGTATCGAAAGGTCGTATGGTTCATTCCATCGTACGATCCCCCTAATTACAGAGATCGATGAAGAAAAAGTGGACGCTGCCTTTAAAAATGGCGTACTAACCGTTATCTTGCCAAAAACACCGGCGGCTTCTAAACAAACCCGTAAAATTTCAATCAAGACAGGATGAAACTTCCTGTTGATCAAATCCGGGTAGTAATTTAATATCCATCCCTCCCCGCCCGTTTTCTGAATGATGGTAAAGAGGCTGCCCCTATTCTTTTGGGACAGCCTCGCTATGTTACGAAGATTTATCTAAAAAGGTTCAGATTCATTAGATGATTCTGATGGCTCAACGTAATCAGGGTAATAGCTCAGAGGTGGGTTAAAGAATCCGAACAACCCGAAAGTACCGCCGGATTGCACGTCGGCGCAGATCATAAACTTGCCTTCAGTGTTGGGCACCCAGCCGACGGTGGATTCAACTTCGACCCACTTGCCGTCCACCAGTTGGCGGATCTGTCCGACCCAGCCAAACTGGCCGCCGCGGAAGTCGTGGCAGACCTTGCCGGCTTCGGTGATCAAGACCGGATTGGTGAGCGACATCATCCAGTCTGGAATGGGATTTTCTCCAAAATCCACAACCGTACTGGTGCCTGTGCTCCAATCTCCTGCCGCAATGGTTA
>CAZNAF010000022.1:0-30389 GCA_964570925.1 uncultured Anaerolinea sp. | reverse complement strand
ATAGATCAAGGTGGTTGATGTTCTTGGATTTGCGTATTGCCCCGAATGAGTATAGGGGGAACGGCAAAGCCAAATCCGTCGATTTACTCCAAATAACCGAACAATGCGTAAGTGCCTGCTTCCGGTGCGTTGGCACAGGCGCTATAGGTCCCTTCTCGGGTCGGGATCCACGAAGTGGTGGTGGTCAATTTTTGCCATTTGCCGTCTTTCAATTGCCTGATGTCTGCCACCCATCCATGCAATCCAATCGTAAAGGAATGGCAAATGAGGGTCTTTTTCTCGACCTGTACACCTTTATACAAGTATTGCAGACCAGAAGGAACAGGATACTTCACCGTATCGATGTTAATTTCCTTGCCTGTATTCCAGTCTCCCGAAAGGTCAGGGGTTGGCGAAGGCGTTGGAGTTGGGCCGTTGTAGAAGGCCAGCAATGCGTAAACGCCAGCTTCTTTGGCGTCGGTGCAGGCACTGTAAGCGCCTTCTGTGGTGGGGATCCACTTCATCGTGGTGGGAAGCTTGATCCATTTGCCGTCTTTAAGTTGGTAAATATTGGCAACCCAATAGAATCTGCCTTTGTCAAAAGGATGGCATAAGGTGGCCGGTTTTTCTATTTTTACTCCCCGAGAGAATAATTGCAGCCAGTAAGGGACAGGGTTGGACTTCAAATTGAGATCTGTCTCAACACCAGTATTCCAGGCGAAATCTGAGGCTGAAACGCCAACCGGCATCATTGCTAGAACAAAAACAATTAGTGAAGCCGCGAAAAAAACTCTCAAATACCTTTTTTCCATAAAGCCCTCCTTATCAAAAAACGGAATGTTCAAATAATAACATCAAACAAGGTTTTTTTCACAATATGTCAGGCCATCCAATGGTATTCTTCGTTATTTCGAACCGCTTTAACCGGTAATAAGACTTTTCCTTCGACCAATAAGGGTTTGGCGGGTTTATCAAAGAGAATGCGGTCGTCAAATGCGGGATGCGAATGACGTTGGCTTTCAATTTTATCAAAATGTATGAACTGAGTTAATTGTACCTGGGTGTATATGCCCTTTAAGTCATGAAGCCCGGGCATCCAATAGATCCATCCATCATTCCCGTCAAAGCGCAAGCCAACGGCAGCCAGGGCGCCGATCACACCGATCCCGCTGCCTAAAATTCCGGCCGCGCCCAGCCCGCAACGGCGGGCGATCTGCAGCGCGTCCTGGCGTTTTAGACATTTCGTTTTGGCGCTTTTTCCCCATAAGACAATTTCATGATCAAATTGCTGCCAGGACGCCAGTACATATCCCGCGTTGGACCCGGGAGCGCTGTCGCGCAGGAGAACTTCGCGACAGACCAGGTCCAATTCGCGTTGATTAACCGGATTGGCTTCAAGGGTCAAACAACTGGCCGTGCTGGTTGGTGTGTTCTCATCAGGGCTTCCATCACAATACAAATGATGGCAGGAAAGATGGATCATCTTCGCCAAGCCTTGTTCTTCCAAATGCCTGCCCAGATTGAAGGTCAGGTCCGTTGTTTGGAAGGTCTCTACGGAGTCTGTGTCGTCTATGCCAAGTAGATAGAACAAACCGTCTTTTCCTTTGGTTTCATTTATCAAAAGTATCTTTATTTTAGTACAGGTGATAAGTTCATGAAACCATAAGTACATTGTTTTTTTTACGCGTTGTGTGATAATTTAGAAACCATGGACAAAAGGGTATATCACACCTCTGACCTGGCCCGAGAGGTGGGTATTCATCCGAATACCGTCAGGCGTTACATTGAATGGGGCTTGATCCCTCCGGTGAAACGTTCACCTGCAGGGTATCGTTTGTTTACCCAAAAACACCTTGATTGCCTGCGACTTGCCCGTATGGTTTACACCTCCTATTATCCGGGAAAGGCATTGCGTGTCAGTGCGACCGGGATGATCCATGCCGCTGTGGCCGATGACTGGAAAGGCGCCCTTTCACAGGCCCGCATACACCTGGAAAATGTAGAGATTGAGATCGACCGCGCCGAATCGACGGTAAAGCTCTTGGAAGAATGGGCTGACCCATCGAATCATGCCAGATCCTGCGACTCCAATGAATTTTTTTCCATAGGCCGGGCCTGCCAACTTCTCGATATCACTCGTGACGTCCTGCGAAATTGGGAACGCAACGGCCTGATTGCCATTCCGCGCAATCCTGCCAATGGCTATCGCAGCATCGGCCAAGCTGAGATCGAGCGTTTGCGCATTATCAGGTTGTTAAGCCACGCCGGCTACAGTATGATGGCCATGCTGCGTATGTTCGTTCAGTTCGACGCGGGTAAAAAGAACGACTTGCGAACAGCGCTGGACACACCGAATCCGGATGAAGACGTCTACATGGCAGCGGATCGCTGGCTGACCACTTTATACTCCCAAAAAGAAGATTCACAAAAGATCTTGAATTTTATAGAAGATTTGCTTCAGTCAAAAAAGAGGCAGTAAACAGGTCCCCAAACCCTCCACTTGCACACCAGGGTTATACAATTTAATTTGGAAAACCCAAAATGCAATGGAGAAAAAATGGATTCTGTGATCAGTCTTCGCAACGCACGCTTGCACAACCTTAAAAACCTGGATCTTGATATCCCTCGCAACAAACTGGTAGTTTTTACCGGCCTCTCAGGTTCCGGAAAATCAACGCTCGCTTTTGATATCCTCAACAAGGAAGGGCAGCGACAGTACCTCGATTCCCTCGGATTCGTCACCGACGGGCTTACCCGGCCGCCGGTTGACAGCATCAGCGGATTATCTCCGTCGATCAGTGTGGATCAGCATCTCACAAATCACAGCCCGCGTTCCACGGTCGGAACGGTCACCGAAGTGTTCACCTATCTGCGCGTCCTCTTCGCCCGCTTGGGGCATCGCCCTTGTCCGCAATGTGGCCTGGATGTGCCTCCTCCGGTGTTTGAGGACGCTGAAGAGGACTGGATGGATGAGGGGGGTGAAAATCCGGAGGGCAGTTTTGCTTGTCCGCACTGCAGTCAGCCGATCCCTGAAATGGGCATGGCTAATTTCTCCTTTAATAAACCGGCCGGTGCCTGCCCGACATGTACAGGGCTGGGGGTTATCCGTCAGGTTTTGCCGGAGCGCTACATCCACATGGAAAAAAGTCTCGCCGAGGGAGCCGTGGAGGGTTGGGAATCTTTCCATGTCAAGTATTATCGCAGCATTCTAGAAAGCGCCGGAAGATGGTTTGGATTTGATTTCGATTTTGATAAAAAGGTCCGTGATTACAACGAGATCCAGCGCGACTTGTTATTTTATGGCACGGATAGTGAGCAAATGAAGGCGCACTTTCCTGGGAAAAAACCACCGACTACCAACCATCAGGGGCGTTATGAAGGCGTCATCACCAACCTGCTAAGGCGTTATGATGAACACGCCGAGAACGAATCCTACCGCGAAAAACTGGAAGTATATTTTACCGTCCAAACTTGTCCGGCATGCCGGGGAGCCAGGCTGAAACCGGAAAGCCTGGCCGTGAAGGTTGCCCAGAAAACCATCATCGAGATCGAAAGACTGCCACTTCAAAACCTGGATCAATGGTTAAAAGACCTGCCGGCTTTATTGACAGAACAGGAAATGCTGATCGCCAGGCCTGTTCTTGATGACCTTGACACGCGGGTCGGACGCCTCCTGGAGGTGGGAGTAGGTTACCTGACACTTGAGCGGTCATCCCCATCACTCTCTGCCGGTGAAGCCCAACGACTCAAATTAGCTGCTCTGCTTGGTTCAGGGCTTACCGGTGTGCTCTACATTCTGGATGAGCCCACGATCGGCCTGCATCAACGCGATACGAGTCAGTTGATCAGGGTTCTATACCGTTTACGTGATTTGGGGAATACGGTGCTGGTGGTGGAACACGATCTGGAACTGATCCGTGCGGCCGATTACGTGGTCGATATCGGCCCCGGAGCAGGTAAAAACGGGGGCAGGGTTGTAGCCACGGGAACCCCGCAGGATTTGATGCGCTTGCCTGCGTCACAAACGGGGGCGTACCTCTCGGGAGAAAAAAAGGTTCCGATTCCTACGTCAAGGCGCCAGCCGAACGGCAAGGCGATCATCATCCATGGAGCGCGGCAGTATAACCTGCGTGATATCACGGTTAAGATTCCCTTGGGGATGATGGTGGCGGTCACCGGTGTTTCGGGATCGGGTAAATCATCGCTGGTCTTTGATATCCTCGATCGGGCGGCACGCCAGCGTATGAACGGCGCCGCAGAAATCCCCGGAGAACACGACAGCATCGAAGGGTGGCAGTACATCGACAAGGTCATCACCATTGACCAGCAGCACATCGGGCGTATCCCGCGTTCCAACGCGGCCACCTACACCGATACTTTTACTCCCATCCGTGAAGCCTTTGCCGCCACAAAAGAAGCCAAAGCACGGGGATTTTCAGCGAGGCATTTTTCATTCAACGTCCCTGGCGGGCGCTGCGAACGTTGCGAGGGCTCAGGAACTCTGACCGTGAAGATGCACTTTTTACCGGACATAGATGTACGCTGCCCGGTTTGTCACGGACGGCGTTTCAAGCGTGAGACCCTGTCTGTCAAATACCGCGGCAGAGACATCGCCGAGGTCCTTGATATGACCATTTCAGAGGCTTATGAACTGTTTGAAGAGATCCCTGCGGCTTGTTCACGACTGGGAGTGATGAAAGAAGTGGGACTTGGTTACCTGCAAATGGGGCAGCAAGCCACCACGCTCTCGGGCGGGGAGGCTCAGCGGGTGAAACTTGCCAAGGAATTGGGTAGGAAATCCACCGGCCGGACGTTGTACCTTTTGGATGAACCCACCACCGGTCTGCATCCCGCGGATACCGCCTTGCTGGTCGGGTTGCTGCAGCGTCTGGTGGAAAACGGCAACAGCGTGGTGGTCGTGGAACACAATTTGGATTTGATCCGTGCCGCTGATTGGGTGATCGATCTCGGCCCGGAAGGGGGGGCCGCTGGAGGGTGCCTGATGGCAGAGGGTTCTCCAGAAGAGGTTGCAGCGACACCGGAATCGTATACCGGACAATATCTGAAAAAGGGAAGTTGACATGCAAGAATCAATCATCAAGGTCAGGGACTTGACCAAGATCTATCGTGTTCCCGTTCGCGCGGAAGGGCTTGCTTCTTCCTTTAAAAGCCTCCTCCGTCCCCAATTTACCGACATCGAAGCAATTCATCAGGTAAACTTTGAGATCGCCTCCGGAGAAATGGTGGGTTTGATCGGACCAAACGGAGCGGGCAAAACCACCACATTGAAGATCCTTTCCGGATTAATGCACCCCAGCGCAGGGGAGGTGCGCGTAGCCGGGTATATCCCGTGGGAACGAAAAAAGAATTACTTACGCAAGATCAGCATGGTGATGGGCAACAAGAGTCAGATGCTCTGGGATATCCCGCCCATGGATTCTTTTAGGGTGTTGGGTGAGATCTATGATGTTCCCGCCAGTGAGTTTAAACGCAACCTCGATGAATTGGTTTCTCTTTTGGAGATCAAGGATGTTTTATCCAAACCGGTGCGCAATCTCTCCCTGGGCGAACGCATGAAGTGCGAACTGGCTGCCAGTTTATTGCATCGACCTCAGGTGTTGTTTTTGGATGAACCGACTCTGGGGATGGATGTTTCGATGCAGCTGCGTTTGAGGCGTTTTTTGGCAGATTACAACCGATCCAGCGGAGCGACCGTGATCCTGACCAGTCATTACATGGCAGACGTTGTGGCGCTTTGTTCGCGGGTCGTATTGATTCACCACGGTAGGTTGCTGCATGATGGTGCGCTGTCTTATCTGGCAAAGGGGATGATGCCGTTCAAGATGCTGCGCATCACCCTGGGGACGGAACAGATCTCACAGACAGAGCTTCCGCCCTTCCCCGGGGGTGCCGAGGTGATCTCGCTTGAAGAGAACGTGCTCAATTTGCGTGTTCCTCACCAGAAAGCCGCTTCGATCACAGCCTGGCTGCTTAAAGAGATGGAGGTGGTGGATCTTACTGTTGAAGATCCGGCGATCGAAGCCGTGATCGACCAGGTCTATCAGGGAGGTGAAGCGTGAACCGGGGCGGTTGGGCTTTAATTCGCAGCACGTGGCTTTCCTGGATGCAATATCGCAGTTTTTTCTTCATCCTGGCGTTTGGCTGGATGATCCCGCCTTTGATCTACCTTTTTGTCTGGTCCGTGGCAGCGGGGGAGGGCAGCTTGGGAGGGATGAACCGTGGAGAATTCGTCTCTTACTATCTGATCCTCATTTTTGTCAATCAGCTCACGTACGCGCAAACCAACTGGACGGTGGGAGATTTGATCCGTACCGGCCAGATCAACAAATTATTGCTGCGCCCGATCTCACCGCTATTTGATACGCTGGCGTCTGAAGTTGCCGGCAAAGTGGTCTATCTTGTTTTTCTCGTTCCAGTGTTGCTGCTGCTGGCACTGGTGCTCAAGCCGGAATTTCAACCAACCCTGACAGGGCTGTTGGCCTTTCTACCGGCATTATTCCTGGCCTGGATTTTGCGTTTCTTTTGGGGCTATTGGCTGGCATTGCTGGCTTTTTGGACGGCTCGAGCGGACGCGCTCCTGGCCTTGCAAGATTCTCTCGTCTTTTTACTGGCCGGGCAGGTGGCTCCCGTGGCACTGTTACCCGGTTTGCTGCGAACCCTGGCGGTCATACTTCCATTCCGATACATGGTTGCATTTCCGGTGGAAGTGTTGATGGGCAGGCTGGATACGGTGGAGTTGTTGACCGGGTTTGGGGTTCAACTTTGCTGGTCCCTGCTGGCGGTCGGCCTTTATTGGTTTTTGTGGCGTCGCGGATTGCGGCACCATTCGGCTGTGGGAGGTTAATATGCGGGCATGGCGGTTGGTCGGTGCGTTTGTACGTACCTCATTTCAAGAGGCGGCGGCTTACCGATCCGATTTTTTCATTAGTCTTCTGGGTTCATTTCTCAACCTGGCAACCGGTGTGGTCGGGATTTTAGTCCTTTTTGGACAAATTGACACGGTACACGGCTGGGATTTGAATTCAACCCTGGCCTTGCTGGGTGTATACCTGACCATCAGCGCGATACGGGGTTTGTTTATGGGTCCCAGTCTCGATTCTTTGGCCGGCATGGATGGCGAGATCTGGTCAGGCGCGTTTGATTTCACCTTGTTGCGTCCGGTGGATACACAATTCTTTGTCAGTTTTCGAAAATGGCGTTTATTTGCCCTGGTTGATCTGTTGTTGGGGGTGGGGGTGTTGGCGGGTTCGGTCGCCCGTATGGGAGCCGAAATTCCTCTGGTAAGGGTACTGGCCTTTCTCTTTATGCTCCTTATTTCAATGAGTGTGCTTTATTCCATCCTTTTGCTTTTTGCTGCTTTAACCTTTAGAAGCCCTGGCGTTTTATTCACCTGGGTCTTTGACGGTTTGTTCCAGATGGCAAGATTCCCGAATGTGATTTATCCCGGTTGGTTAAAGCTTGTTCTAACCTGGATCGTTCCGGTGGGAGTGATCACCACCTTTCCGGCGAGGGTGTTGACTTCAACCCTCTCACTGAATGAAGCCTTGCTGGGATTGATCCTGGCGGCTGGGTTATTCTTATTGTCAACCGCAATGTTTAAGGCAGGTTTAAAGCGTTATCGCAGTGCTTCAAGCTGATAATATTGATCTAATACTCCGGGTTCCGCCCAATATTCGACAGGGGCAGCTCTTTGTATAAGGTATCCTGTTTATTCTGTCGGGTGTTAATATATAATAGGTCTACGCTTTTGGCATGAAATTCGGAGAAAAAAGATGGAATTAAACCACCAAAAACTCAATGATGATCTCTTCATTTTAATTAGAACCATTTTTCATTATGAACGAATTTTTAATACAAAATTCAAACTGAAGATCGAAGAAGTATATGTATTGGAAATACTACGCAAGCAGGAGGTGGTCAGGGTTACGGATGTATCCAAAGAACTGCAACTGCCCATGTTCAATATCAGTCGCTTGGTATCCCGCCTCGTAGAAGATGGTTATGTAACCAAGGAACAGGACCTGGCGGACAGGCGTAATTTCTTCTTGCATTTGACTGATAAAGGAAAAGAAGTCTTATCAGCGGTGGAAAACTACAGTTTTGAGAGGATTTCTACGAACGTTAAATACCTGAAAGAATACCAGGTCAAAGAATTATTGCACCTCGCTGAACAATTGCATATTATCCTTGGTGTCACAGAAGAAGTTTTTCGTCCCCAGGAAAACGAACGATCCTAGGATTTATGAATTCGATCATAAATAAAGACAGCATGGATCATATCATCGCTGTCTTTTTTGATTAAGGATGGTCGGGCTGGAAGTGAAAAATTGGACCAGTGACACGGAATTGGAGATATTGGATTCACATCCCGTCAAGTTCATAATGCTATAGTATAACGAGATTGGATAATAAGAAGTTCATATATTCGTGGGTTGCGCTGCGGTATAATCGAATTTCGATTCAGTAAATCAGGAGGAATCATGAAAAAAACCTCTCGCCAGATTATGGTGGGCATTATGATGGTTCTAATATTGGTGACCGGTTGCTCCACCTCCGCCTCTGATGCTCCGGCCGCATCCGTGCAGGCTTATTGGCAGGCCATGGCTGAGAAAGACGCGGCCGGGTTGAGCAGCCTGACTTGCGCGGATTATGAAGCCACGGCGCTTTCCACCCTGGATTCCTTCCAGGCTGTTGAGACAACCCTCTCCGATCTTAAATGCACGACGATGGCTCAGGATGGCGAAGAAGCGGAAGTAACCTGCCAGGGATCATTGGATGCGACCTATGGCGCTGAAGTATCCAATTTTGACCTTTCCGTCTATACCTTCCAGGTGATCAAACAGGGCGGCGACTGGTTGATGTGCGGAGAAAAGTAACTTGCTGCGGCGTTTGTTTTCCAAAGAAAACTTGTGGGCGCTGGTTTTTGCCCTGGTCTTGACGCTGTTGGTGATCGTGACTGCTGACAGCTCTCCGTTGTGGATCTACCAGGGATTCTAGATGTCATTAACTTCCATCCTGGTCATGATTGCGCTGGCCGCTTTGATTTTTATCCTCAATCAATGGCCGAGAACTCGAAGACTTCGCAAACCCTTGATGCTCATTTTTAGTGTGGGGGTCATCTTTTGGCTGCAACCGGCGTTGCCCATTCGCGGTCTGGATTTTTGGCTGCCGGTCGCCACGCTTCTGGTCGTTGCCCTGGGTTGGCTGATCACCTCAAGCAATGAGGAACGCGACCAGCGGAATAATTTGATCGGTGCTTCCTTGATCACAGGGACGGTGCTTCTGGTCGCGCTCACACGTTACCTCAGCTTGACCGGGTTGATCACGCCTTCCCGACCCCCCCAATTTTTGATCGTCGTTTTAGTACTAACAGCCTCATCCCTGGGAACATTTCTTCTCTGCCGATTGCTCGCGAGCAAACGCCTTCCAACCCAAACAAGCCGTGAGCCAAAGCATGTGGGGATTCTATTTGGCATAACCACTCTTTTCATCCTGTTGATCTTTGTGCTGCTTAAAATGCCCATCTTGACACAGTGGGCCAGCGCCCTGCTGCGTGAATGGAGCGGTCAGTCTCGCGAACTTGCCTCAGCTTTTGATATTCGCTGGCTGGGTTTCAGTTATATCGCCTTCCGTCTCATTCACACCCTGCGCGACCGCCAGAACAGGCGCCTGCCCCTCATGTCTCTGGATGAATATTTTATCTACATGCTCTTTTTTCCGGCCATCAGCGCCGGTCCGATCGACCGCAGCGAACGATTTTTGCGTGACCTGCGCAGTGAAGTCATTCCTTATAACGAAAACCTTGGGATCGCCTCAAAACGCTTGGTGATTGGCCTCCTAAAAAAATTTGTCCTCGCCGATCTGTTGGCTTTGATCGCTCTGAATGGGGTCAATGCCTTGCAGATCACTTCCACGGGCTGGGCGTGGATTTTAGTCTACGCCTATACTCTGCAAATTTTCTTTGATTTCAGCGGCTACACGGATATTGCCATCGGGATGGGTTTGTTAATGGGGGTGAAACTTCCTGAAAACTTCGATCACCCTTACCTCAAACCTAATCTGACCCAGTTCTGGAACAACTGGCACATGACCTTAACCCAGTGGTTCAGGGCTTATTTTTTTAACCCCTTCACCCGCGCAATGCGTTCGGTAAAAAAACCTCTACCTGCCTGGCTGGTGATTCTGATAACGCAGGTTTCCACCATGCTGTTGATCGCTCTCTGGCACGGAATAACGATAAACTTTGTATTTTGGGGGTTGTGGCACGGCTTGGGGATGTTCATCCAAAACCGCTGGTCTGACTGGACAAGGCCGCTTTCAGCGCGCATCCAGGAAAAACCGGGCCTCAACCGCCTGGTGACCGGCTTGACCACACTGCTCACCTTTCATTTTGTGGCTTTGGGATGGGTTTGGTTCGCCCTTCCTTCAGTAAAAACTTCCGCGGGGGTCTTTGCGCGCCTCCTGGGACTGGGAGGCTGAGCCATGAATATCAAATTTCTGCGTAATGTGTTATTGAAAGGTCTTCTTTTATTCACCGTCTTTAATTTATTTTGGGCTTTTGTTGAGCCTTCCCTCGGAGCTCTTTCATTATATAACCTGGTACTGCGGGGTCGGGAGCGCCTGCCATTTGGAGAGGATTCATCCGTCTCTTACAACTTGAGTCTCTATGACCTGGATGCCATGTTCGCCTCCTTGCGGCTTACGGGAACGCCCAAAACTTCAAATGAATTTCGGGTTTTTGTGGTCGGGGATTCCGCGACCTGGGGCACTCTCTTGCGTCCGCAGGAAACATTGGCTGGCTTGCTTGACCACGCCGGATTGAAAACACAGGATGGGCGGCAGGTGCGGGTCTATAACCTGGGATATCCGACCCTCTCCTTGACCAAGGACCTCATGATCCTCGACCAGGCAATGCGCTACCAGCCCGATTTGATCCTGTGGTTGGTGACGCTGGAATCTTTCCCCCGCGATAGACAGTTGGACTCTCCGATCGTGGCCAATAACCTTGACCGAGTCAGGGGTCTGGCAGGACGTTTTGACCTTGACTACAAAATCCCCGCACACCAAACATCGTTCTGGGAAAAGACCATCATCGGCCAGCGCCGGGCTTTGGCAGATCTGATGCGCTTGCAGCTTTACGGGGTGATGTGGTCAGCCACCGGCATTGACCAATCATATCCTGAAGATTATGAAAAAGCCGCACGCGACCTTGACGCGGATGAGACCTTTAATGGTTGGGTGGGAGGCGAAATGCCAAAAGAAGAGCTGGCTTTTGATTTGATCCAAACCGGGATGCAGCTGGCCGGCGATGTACCGGTGGTGTTGATCAATGAGCCCATATTGATCAGTAAAGGCGAGAACAGCGACTTGCGTTACAACTTTTATTATCCGCGTTGGGCATACGATCAGTATCGCAGTTTATTTTCAGAGACCTGCGCCGCCAATGGCTGGACCTGCCTGGACCTTTGGGACACGGTTTCTGAGGAACGGTTTACCAACAGCGCCATTCATCTTGATCCTAAAGGCGGGGAATTTTTGGCAAATTTGGTCGTGGATGCAATTGATATACCTTTAAAATAAAAAAACGCAATCGACCTTTGATTAGTTTAGGGAATTGAAACTTTTTTCGTTTCCTGTTTCCTTGTTGGAAATTTCCATTTTTCTTATACAATATAAACACCAAAAACACATGCCAGGTGTTAATAAATCAATTCTTTTTCTTTTTGAAAATAAATAGTTACCAACCTTGTTGATTTTTCAATCACCAGACCGGCATGAAAATCGAGCAAGGACATAGTGTACGAAACTTGAGAGAAAGATCCGCGCACTTTCTATATTTGTTATAAGGAGATAACCCATGTTGCATGAACCAGCTTCGCCCGCGACAAAAGATCCGTCAGGTCCTTACAAGATAAGGTTAGGGGTGATCATGTTTTTGGTTTACCTGCTTTTTTATGCTATTTTTGTCGCGATCAATCTTCTCTTCCCAAAATCCATGGCCATGATTTTATTTGGTGGATTAAATCTTGTCACCATTTATGGGTTTGCACTGATCATAGTCGCATTGATTGAAGCATTAATCTATGATTTCCTTTGCAGAAAGAAAGAAGCATTTTACAAAACACAAAACGAATCACAGGAAAAGGAATAAACCATGGCCATCACTATCTTTCTGGTATTTGTATTTTTCGTTATTGGTCTTTCACTTTTTCTGGGAAACAAAACAAAAACAGCCAAGGGATATTATGCTGCGGGAGGAAAAATTCACTGGGGCGTGAACGGCATCGCCTTTGCTGGTGATTATCTATCTGCTGCTTCCTTCCTGGGTATTTGTGGCATGATCGCAACCCTTGGATTTGATGGCTTTCTCTATTCCATAGGCTATCTTGCGGGTTGGATCGTAGCATTGTTTGTAGTTGCCGAGCCTTTAAAGCGACTTGGAAAATATACATTCACCGACGCAGTAGACGCAAATTATAACTCCCGGGGGATCAAACTTACTGCTGCGATCAGCACATTGGTGGTGTCCATTTGTTACTTAATCCCCCAAATGGTAGGAGCAGGGGTATTGGTTGAACCTTTGTTGGGTTTACCCCATGCGTGGGGGGTTGTAATGGTTGGCGCCATTGTCATTACCATCGTTGCGACCGCGGGGATGGCGTCAACGACGTATGTGCAATTCTTAAAAGGAATGTTACTCATTGTATTTTCAACGATTTTGGTTATTGTTGTGGTCAACAGAGGTCTTTCAACCAATCCGGACCAGGGGGGAACCAAATCTATTTATCACTATGAAACACTCACCGCGGAAATGAATGGCGACCAGTTCATGCTCCCAGACTCTGACTATAAAGTCCTTGATCATCAATCAGTAAAGGGAGGGTTGGAATTTGTAAAACTTGGACAAAACGGCCTTGAAACTTGGTGGTTGGTCGAAGACTCTGAGAGTGGAAAAAGGCTGCATGAGACCCAATCAACCGTGATAAAAGCGAACGGAAAATGGATCAACGGATCTCTGGAATCAGAGGCCAACCAATTAAGACTGGTTGGAAATCTGGAGAAAATTGATGGTAATGGCAATATTGAGACTGGAAGATTGAGCGTTTTTGAATTTCTGGCCAATTTATCTGATAAAGACACGGTTTTTAGAACCTGGAAAACGACAAGCTTTGTCGATAGTGCCAATCAAAAGGTGACTGTCTATTATCCTAAAATGGTTTCAGGAGACCAGTTCTTAAGACCCGGATTGAAGTTTAAGGTTGAAGGCTCCTTCTTGGAGAAACTTGACTTTCTTTCTTTAATGATCGCTCTCTTCCTTGGAACTGCTGCGTTACCCCATATCTTGATTCGCTATTACACAGTCCCAAATCCAGCCAGTGCGCGTAAATCGACAATTCTCGCTATTGCCGCGATTGGCTTTTTCTACATCCTGACACTTTTTATGGGGCTGGGGGCAGCAGTCAATGGAAGCATAAATCCGGCTGACAGTAATATGTCTGCGCCACTTCTGGCCAGGACTTTTAGTGAAATACTTTTCGCCATCATTTCTGCCATAGCATTTGCGACCGTGTTAGGAACGGTCAGCGGGTTGATTGTGGCGGCTTCAGGTGCTGTGGCTCATGATTTATTTGACCGGTACTTAAAGATAAAAATGAATGACCATCAAAAGGTTCGTGCAGGTAAAATTACAGCTTTTGTGATCGGGGGTATTGCGATCCTTTTGGGTATAACCTTTAAGGGTATTAATGTTTCATTTCTGGTAGGTTTGGCTTTTGCTGTAGCTGCTTCGGCAAACCTTCCAGCCATTATCATGCTTTTGTTTTGGAAAAGAACCACAGCCAAAGGGATTGCTGCCTCGATCACCGTTGGTATCCTTTCCTCACTTCTCTTGATTGCACTGTCTCCGGAATTGTATACTCTGTATGGATTAAATCCACTGGATGCCCCCATTCCGTTGAATAATCCTGGTATTATTTCAATTCCACTGAGTTTGCTGACACTGATCGTGGTTTCCCTCCTGACCCAAAAGAAAACAGATCTTGCATAATTAATCAAAGATACTGGATGCTACTTTAAAAGCATCCAGTATCAAAATCCTGTTTTTTGCATTTCAAAAAACAAATAATGAAAACCCAGAAAGTGTTGTAGACTACACATATGACACATGATGTTCTCGTTAATTTGCATTGTCATTCCCAATTCAGTGATGGAGAATTGACACCCGAAGCCCTGGCAAAGGTCTTGGCAAAAAATGGTGTTCGATACGCGTCGTTAACTGATCACGATACATTGGAAGGCCAGCACAGATTCCAGATTGCTCTTGCCAAAACGAGTGTGGTTTATATTCCTGGTGTAGAGATAACAACTTTTTTTGAAGGTCGTGAAATTCATCTGCTCGGATATGGGTTCAACGTAAAAAACGCCGAATTAAATAGAACTTTGATTTCAATGAGGCAAACCAAAACACTGGAAAATGTTAGCATCGCTGGATCGATAAGAAAAAGCGGAACGAATCATCATCCGCATCAATCCGATGAATATAAAAATTTTGCTCCTTCGGGAGTTTTGTCAACAAGAGACGGGATTCAATTGATCCATCATGCAGGTGGGATCGTTTTTCTGGCACACCCATTAACAGTGGAAAATGATCCTCAAAGCTTATCGGTACTCATAAAGGATATAAAAAAGTTAGGGCTGGATGGGATTGAAGCCATATATTCAAAATATTCGGGTGCCGAGCAAGAGATGCTGGTCGCTGCTGCCCGCGAATCTGACCTGCTCCTTTGTGCCGGCACTGATTTTCATTATTTGACTGACCAACCAGCAATAAATTTTTACTATACAGATTGGAAAAAATTTAAAGAGTTGATCATAAAACAAGGTTTCTTAGGTATTACAAATGGCCTTCAACTCGAAGAAGCTGTTGATCGGTTCGCAACAGACGGGAATTCTGAAAAACACCATCATTTTAAAAAGCGCGCTTATACCTTGAGGATTTTCCTGCCCACAATTATTGCAATTTCTATATTCATGGCGGCGATCTGGATTTTTGTTCTTCCCTCCTTTGAAAGTACACTATTGGACCGCAAACGTGAAATGATCCGCGAATTAACCAATTCGGCAATCAGTATTTTGACTTCTTATTACCAGGATGAACAGGCAGGCATTTATGATCGTAATGAAGCGCAGGCGTTAGCCATTGACCGCATTCAATCTCTCCGTTATGGAGAAGACAGTAAAGATTATTTTTGGATACAAGATACATACCCCACGATGATCATGCATCCATATCTGCCTGAATTAAATGGAGAAAACCTGCTTGAGTATAAAGACCCGCGCGGGGTTAGAATTTTTGTGGAGTTTGCCAATCTTGTTCAGCAAAGGGGGGAAGGTTACATTGAATACGTTTGGCAATGGAATGATGACCCGGAGCGATTGGAACCAAAAGAGTCATTTGTAAAACTATTTTCTCCCTGGGGTTGGATTATTGGAACTGGGATTTACATAGATGATGTCAACGCAGAAATCGACAGGATTGAAAAAGACATATCCAATGTCGCAATTATTGTTTCCATTGTCTTAATCCTGCTTTTGTCATTTGTTTTACACCAATCATTACAGATTGAAAAAGGCAGGCAGGAAGTTCTGGATGACCTAAAAGACTCCACGGAAAGATACCATGCGGTCATTGAAACCATGACCGAAGGAACATTACTGGTAATAGGAAATGGCTGTCAATATGCCAACGCTACTTTCTTGAAAATCGTTGGCTACGCAGAAAATCAATTGCCTTTTCTCGACCTGGCAGACATCCTGCCAAGATGTGTTGAAAATCAGGCCATCTGGGATCAAATCGATAAGATGGGCGAGAACGCTACAGGATTGGGTTCAACCGTGGATGGTTTTTTACAGCGTATTGATCAGCGACTTATCAATTGTTTGCTCATTCTTAATCCGATCCGTTATTCCAATCAGAGTGGATTCATTCTCTTGGCGCGCACGATTTCAAGAAATGCAGGCTTGAAGGAGAATGAGGATTTCATCAAGACGATCAGTAATTTGGATGTTGGTATCTTTAAAGCCAAGCCAACCCATCGCTGTGTGTTTTTGGAGATTAACCAGTCAGGCGATGATTTATTACCTTATTCATTCAGAGATAAAGGTGAACAACCCAACCTTGCAGATCTCTTTGAATCTTCATATGAGTTTGACCATTTTTTAGAAAAGCTGCATAACGATAAAAAAGTCAAAGATTGCTTATTGCATATTCACACGGATAAATTTGAAAGTCGTATCATTTCTCTTTCTGCGAAACTTGAAATGGATAAGGAAGGTAATCCCCTGTTTATCTCAGGAACATTGAGGGATGTGTCTCACGAAAAGAGATTAATGGCTGAAAATGAGGAGTTGATTAACAAACTGCAATCTTCTCTATTGTTTTTTCATGAACCACTTTCAAAAATTGAAAAATCCATGCTTACTTGTAATATGAACACAAGTATTCTCCAGGTTTCAAAATCACTTACAAATCAAAAGAAGACTGCGGCATTGATCACCTCTGACAAGGGTGATGTGATTGGGATTGTCACAGACCATGATCTTCGCGCAAGGGTTATTGCCTCTGAAATCGGTTTTCAAGAGCCAATTTATTCAATAATGACTTCCCCCGTCGTTAAATGTGCTTCTGGCACCATGATTTTTGAAGCCATGATTTTGATGGAAGAAAATGGAGTCAGACACTTGGCCGTGGAAGGAGAGGACGGGCAAATCGAGAATTTGGTGGATATCAAAATGCTTGTCCAGTATCCCCGATATGGGGCATATATTCTCGAACGTGAAAACGAGCAGGCAAATTCTATCGAGCAATTGCAACAAATTCAAACCAGGAAACCAAAAATTGTAAAAGCAATGCTTGAAAGTAGTAGAAATGTCAATTACGTGACAAAAACTCTGTCCTCAATACATGATTCATCCGTTGAGAGGATCATGCATTTCGCATATGAAGAGATCGGCCCACCGCCATCGCCATTTGTTTTCGTGGTTATGGGAAGCCAGGGCCGTCAGGAGCCGACTCTGCTCGCGGATCAAGATAACGGAATTATTTTTGAATCAAACGATCAGGATACGGAAAAAGTTCAACAATATTTTCTGGATTTGGGATCAAGAGTTACTGAAGGATTGTACAAACTCGGTAATAATTACTGTGCTGGAAATGTGATGGCGAGTAATCCGTTTTGGTGCAAGTCACTTGAAAAATGGAAAATTGATTTTAATAAATGGGTAATTTCCCCTGAGCCTGAAAACTTACTTGACCTTTCAATTTTCTTTGATCTAAGAGCTGTGGTTGGGGAGACCAGGCTGGTCCAGGACCTGCGAAAGCATGTTTTCCTTTCTCTGCAAGACAGAAACGACTTTTTCTATTTGTATGCCAAAGAAACCCATAATCTATCTCCACAGGTTAAGGGATTGGGTGGAATTTTTATGGGCTTAACTTCTCTGGATGCAGGTGATCGCGTTCTGAATCTTAAAGACTTGCTAATGCCCATTACTGGATTTGCGCGTTTGTATGCGCTCAGTAATTTTCTCCCGACAACACACACGCTTGAACGTGTCAACATACTTGCTGAAAAAGGGGTCATTCCTAATGAAACAAGTGAGGAATTGGTTTCTGCATATGAATTCTTAATGCAATTAAGACTAAAAAATCAAGTAATGCAAACGAATGAAGATGAAACCCCAGATAATACGATAAGAACAGGGAACTTGTCCGATCTTCAAAAGAATCGAATCCGTGAAGTTCTATCGCAAATCTCGGCGTTACAAAAACGCATTGCCTTTGATTTCTTAAGTGGATATCCAACCTAAAAATTATTAGATGAGCGGAGATATACCTTTTGGATTTCTTGGGGCTAGCCCTTGAATGCCGGGTACTTTTTGCCTTTTTATGATTTTTTAATTAATATTTGACATTTCCATATAAAGGAATCATAATCAGATTGTGTTTAATTTCATGAATGCCTAAAAAGGAGAGATGAAGTGAAACAAAAAGTCCTGGTACTAGTTGTTGTAATAATGGTTGCCGCCTTGGCGCTATCGGCCTGTGCCAAACCGGCAGGGATCAAAGTCGCTACCGATGCCACGTTTGCGCCTTTTGAATACACCGATGAAGACGGAAATCTGGTCGGGTTTGATGTCGATCTCATGAATGCCATCGCTGAAAAAGCCGGCATCGAATTTGAATGGGTTAACGTCCCCTTTGATTCGGTTTTGGCCGGTTTGTCAGAGTGCCAATACGACGCCGCCATAGCCGCCATCAGCATCAGTGACGAACGCAAACAATCCATGTTGTTCTCAACCCCTTATCTGGATGCGGGTCTTGTGGTCGTCGTGAATAAAGAGACCACCGACATCACGGGAATTGATGATCTGGCTGGCAAGACCGTCGCCGCACAGTTGGGTACCACCGGTGAGATGGTTGCCCAGGAGATCGCCGACGTGAACTATAAACCCTATGATTCCTACGAATTGGCCTTTCTTGAATTGGCCAACAAGGGCGTTGACGCGGTCATCGCGGACAATCCCGTTGCCATGGGTTATATTGCTGCCAATCCTGAAAAGATCATGATCGTGGGTGATATCGTCAACAGCGAACAATATGGTATTGCCATCTGCAAAGACAACGCCGATTTGCAGGCCAAGATCGATGCTGCCTTAAAGGAATTGATCGATTCTGGCTACGTTGCTGAACTGGCGGCCGAATACATCAAGTAATTCTCGTTCTAAGGTCTGCGGGGGGCTCCTCCGCAGACCTTTTTTTACCTAGCTCAAGGATATGCCGATGACCCAGGGTAAGGACCAGAAAAGCGAAAATAATAAAAAGCGAGGCTATTTTGATCGCTGGTGGATCATGGTGGCCGCGGTGGTCGCACTCATTCTTCTATTAATTTTTTCCCAGCCAGACCCCTATAAACGTATTTTCCTTTTTGTCCGTCAAGGTATTTGGACGACCGTATACATCACTTGCGTGTCTTTTTTGTTGGTCATGTTTTTCGGTTTGATCGTCGCCCTGGCAAGGTTGTCCAAGGCAGCCGTCATTCGTGGAATTTCCACGGTTTACGTGGAGGTGATCCGCGGTATTCCTATGTTGGTTCAGCTCATCTTCTGGTATTTTGCCTTCCCATCCGTGATGCAGAGCATGGGTGAATTACTGAACGTCCAATCCATGATCGATTATCGGGCCAACGCGGTGGCCATGGCCATCTTGGGGTTAACGGTCGGATACAGCGCCTACATGAGCGAGGTCTATCGGGCGGGTATTCAAAGCATCTCTCGGGGACAAATGGAAGCCGCGCGCAGCCTGGGTATGAATTACTTCCAGGCCATGCGCTACGTCATCCTGCCTCAGGCGGTGAGGGTTATTCTCCCACCTGTCGGCAACGAGTTCATCACCTTGCTGAAAGATTCCTCTCTGGTATCCGTAGTGGCCGTGGCGGATATGACCCGTCGCGGACGTGAGTTTATGGCGGCCAACTTCATCCCCATCCAGACCTGGGTGATGATCGCACTTCTTTACCTGGTGATGACCCTTTTGGCTGCCCGGCTGGTCACGTATCTTGAACGCAAGTATAAAATGGAGAAATAACCATGCCGCCCATCATTCATATCAAGGATATCCATAAACATTTTGGCGCTGTACACGCCTTGCAGGGCATCAGCCTGGACGTAAACCGAGGTGAGGTGGTGGTGGTGATCGGCCCCTCCGGCTCGGGAAAATCCACCATGCTGCGTTGTATCAACCGCTTGGAGGAGTTTGATGGCGGACAGATCGTCGTGGATGACATCCCGCTGGACAGTGCTGAGAACATCAATCAGGTACGCACGGAAGTGGGCATGGTTTTTCAACAGTTCAACCTCTTTCCGCATCTATCCGTCCTCGATAACATCACCCTGGCACAAAAGATCATCCGCAAGCGAAGCAAACCTGAAGCCGAGAAGATTGCCCGCGAATTATTGGTCAAGGTGGGGATCCCGGAAAAGGAGGATTATTTTCCAGGCCAATTATCGGGTGGGCAGCAGCAGCGGGTTGCCATCGCCCGCGCGCTGGCCATGAATCCCAAGATCATGCTCTTTGATGAGCCCACCTCGGCGCTTGACCCTGAGATGATCCAGGAAGTGCTGGACGTGATGCTCAACCTGGCCAAAGATGGCATGACCATGGTCGTGGTTTCACACGAGATCGGTTTCGCCAGGGCTGCGGCTGACCGCGTCATCCTCATGGATGGTGGCCAGATCATCGAAGAAGCCCCGCCCGACGAACTCTTTGGCAACCCCAAGGAAGAACGCACAAAAACATTCTTGAGCAAAGTTTTATAAACTTTTCTTGGTCGATTGTGGGTCCGCCATTGAAGGTGACTGGTGGGGATATTTCAATTAAATAATTGAGTAACTTTTTTCCCCCTTACTTGCTGGCGTTTTTTTGAATTCTTACTTGGATCATTATTTTGGTAAAGGTTAAAAATGAATTGGCGTGAACTAAAGAAAATGGATCATTTGTTTCTGTTTCCAACCAACCCTTCCAAGGTTACCGGATACTAAATTAATCAATATAATAGAGCAACACGCAACGTGATACAAAGCTGCGGGAGAATGAAGCTTGCATGAACCAAAAAATAAAATCTGCTTTCATTTATTTATACGGTGATACAAAACGGTCAACAGTTTTACTCTCCTGTGTCCTGGGGTTTCTCTTTTCCTGGATTCTCAGAAACGACTTGACCTCGGTTTTCCTTGGGGGGAGGAGTTTTTCAGGCAGAGGTATTCTTTTTAAAATACTGTTTCTGGCACTCTGTTGGGTCATTTTCTCGAATCTCCTTTTTATCCTTTTCAATCGTCTGGCAAAGAATGACTGGTTGATGAAAAAGGTAGCGTTATTTGACGAGTTCCTGGGCAGGCTGATTCACCCCAAATGGCAATCCGGGATCCTGTTGGTTTTCTTGTTGTTTGTTCTTGTGATTGGAACTGTCTGGCTTCTTTACGCTCTGGATCCTCAAACGAACGATGACGCTTTTATTTACTACAACTACGCGCGTAATTTTGTTGAGGGACGACCCTTCGCCTATGACAGCAGGAACATCCCCTCGGAGGGGTTCACGAGTTTACTTTATCTGCTTCTCCTGGTCCCATTTGAATATTTCAAGGTAAATCTAACTTTTGCCTCCACATTGATCAACCTGGTCGCGATTCTTGGCATCTTGATCACGATCTACAAGCTGCTTCAGATCACGAAGTCCCTTTCCAAAGCCGGTACCTGTGTCTTGCTGGCCGCGATGATTGTGTTCATCACTTTGGATGAAAACATCAAGACCGGTTTGGAATGGGGATTGGAAACCATGCTGGGCAGCCTGGTGGTGTTCCTGGCTGCTTACGCGCTGGCTTACGCAATGACCTCAGAAAAATTTCAACGAGGAATTCGAGGCTTTTTTATCATTTTGTTCCTGGCCTATATTACCCGTCCGGAAAACATGGTTTTTCTTGCCGCGATTGGACTGCCGATTCTTCTATTAAATAAACGCACTCGTAAAGGGGCGTTCAGAAACCTGGTCCTTTTTTCCGCCTTTTTCATTCTCTACCACATATTAAAATACCTGATCTTTGGTGACTTTTTACCCACCGGGTTCTACCGCAAAGTAAGTGCCGGGTCAGGGATTGACTACGTATGGGGATGGATCCTGGCGTATAAATTCTGGTTGTTGGCCTTGTTCCTCACTCTGCTTGGCACTCTCACGGTTTCTAGGTTTAGAAAAAGTTCTACACTGAGGATCACACCCTTGTTGTGGTTCCTGATGTTGGTTTCTGTTCTAACTTTGTTGTTCTTTACACAGACCCGGCCGATCATTGGCATCGGTTATCGCTTCTTGATCACTCCCATATTCGTGTTATTCTTTGCCACAAGCCTCCTTGTCGTAAGGTTTCTAGACCTGTCGATGAAATTCGATAACCTGAAAAGCCTGTTAGTTTTTGTATCGTTGTTGACGTTGGCATCTGCCGGTTTGATTGGTTTTTCATCCATCCATCTTGATGGACTCGCTCAGGGAACCAATATTCTGGCAAAATCCAGATCAGCCACCGCAGAGCATAAATATCTGCAATTTGGGAATTATTTAAAGAACGCCATCCCTGATGCAGAGGACGTGACTTTGGTTTTCGGGGACGCAGGGGCCATCCCATATTCTTTTTCCGGCCGTTTTGTCGATTCCAACGGATTGACCGAACCGGAGATTGCCCATCTTTTTCAAATGCCCGACGGGCCGCAAAAAGCTCGCGTTTACAGCGACTATATCCTCTCACAACAACCTGATATTGTCGTGCTGGCCAGAACGGGAGAAATGAAAGCCGATGGCATCTGGTATGAAACCCCTAATGAGCACTCCCCGTTCAGAGGGATCATGCCGGCCAGCGTGAATGAAGCGTATCTCGATTATGGGATCGTTTACAGTTGTTCCCTCCGCTTATACATGGAATTGCACATCGGGTTAAATTCGAATTCTCCCTATTACGATACTCTCCAAAAGGCTCTTCTTCCTTATTGTGAGAAAAATGGATTTATCCTGGCAGACGGATTAACGGCCAGCGATGGCGTGAAGGCAGTCCATTTTCCGCGGGACCCAAATTATTAAGCGAGGACTCTTCGGGTCGGATTCTCATAACATGAAGGACTCCTGGTGCCCCCACGGACTTTCTTGACGCTTGCCTGAGCCTGTTCTATAATCGCTCTTGATTAACCTCCTCTAAGGCTGGTAATGCCCATCATAACCTTGTTAACAGATTTTGGTCTAAACGACACTTTCGTCGGTGTGATGAAGGGGGTCATCTGGTCTATCGCTCCTGATGTGAAAATCGTTGATCTGACGCATGGCATCCCGCCGCAAAACGTGATGGAAGCCGCGCTAGACATCAAGGACGCGGCTCCTTATTTTCCGGCCGGGACGATCCATGTGTGCGTAGTGGACCCCGGTGTGGGAACTTCAAGGCGCCCCATGCTGGCCATGATGGGTGGGCAATACTTCGTTGGACCGGATAACGGCCTTTTCAGCCTGCTCATGGACCGGGCGGAGGATTACACCACAGCCCCTGTTTACGTGACCCTCAACAAGCCGCGTTTTTGGCTTCCGCAGATCTCAAACAGTTTCCACGGACGGGATATATTCGCACCCGTGGCAGCACACCTGGCCAGGGGTGTACCCTTCGAAGAAATGGGCGACCCTTTTGAGAATCCCCAGCGGCTGTCGATCCCTCATCCACAAAAAACTGAGCAGGGTTGGGTCGGAAAGGTGCTGCGCGTGGACCATTTTGGTAATTTGGTCACCAATCTTACTCGCACAGAACTGGATGGTTGTGACGGTGTTATGGTTACTGTGAAAGGCAAAACGTTGCACGGATTATCGGTTACCTTTGGCGATCAGGCCTCGGGTGAATTGATTGCCATGCTTGATTCAAGCGGTTATCTTGCCGTGTCACTGGTCAACGGCAGCGCGTCGGACTTTCTGAACGCTCGTTCGGGTGAGCCAGTTACCCTGTCATTCATCAATGGTGAGGGTGCATGAGCGAGATCAAACCGCTGGTCATTGAAAACCTATCCTTCCGTTATCACAGCCGTGAAGAACTGGCCATCAGGAACATCTCATTAAGCGTGGATGCCGGTCAGGTCTTGCTTATTGCCGGCGCCAGCGGCTGCGGAAAGACCACCCTGGCGCGCTGCATTAACGGTCTCATCCCGCGCTCCTATAAAGGGGAATTGAGTGGCAAGATCTTGTTAAACGGTAAGGAAGTAACCAGGCTTTCATTGGCCCAGGTTTCACAGATCGTCGGCACCGTCTTGCAGGACCCTGAGCGGCAGATCCTTGGCACTCGTGTGGCCAACGAGGTGGCCTTTGGCCTGGAAAACCTGTCCCTGCCGCGTGAAGAGATTTACGAGCGGGTTGAAGAAGCCCTGGCTCATTTGCGCATTCCCCATCTGATGGAACGGGACACTTTCAACCTTTCCGGCGGTGAAAAACAAAAGGTTGCCCTGGCTGGTGTGCTGGCCATGCGTCCATCCATTCTGCTCCTGGATGAGCCCCTCGCGTCCCTCGACCCTGCCTCAGCACAGGACGCGTTGGATATCATCCGCTCGCTCGCAGACGAAGGCATGACCGTGTTGATGGTGGAACACCGTGTGGAAGATGTGCTGCGCATTTCCCCCGAGAACGCTATTTTCATGATGGACGGCGAGATCAAATATTACGGCCCCACCAGAGGCTTCGATAGGACCGTCAATTACCACGAGGTCAAGTTGCCTGCCCCCATGATCATGGAACGCGCCAGAGACGAGGCACCCCCAGAGCGCCTGTCCTGCTTAAGGATCAAGACCGTGATCGGAAATGGAAAACCGCTTGGCGAACCTCTGGTGAAATTTGAAGAAATAGGTTTTTGGTATGAAGAAGGTCGCCCCGTGCTGCATGACGTCAATTTCACAATTAACCGCGGAGACGTGATCGCCGTACTCGGACCGAACGGGGCGGGCAAGACCACCCTGGTCAAACACGCCATCGGGCTGCTCAAACCCAAATCCGGTCGTATGCTCGTAGATGGCAAGGACAGCAAAGATACCAGCGTGGCGCAGATCGCTCAAACCCTGGGTTACGTTTTTCAGAGTCCCAGCCACATGCTTTTCGCGCCCACCGTAGAAGAGGAACTGGCTTTTGGCCCAACCAATCTGAAACACGACGCGGAACGCATCAAACAGGAAGTTGAACAGGCTATTGGCATTGTAAACCTGACCGGTCATGAAAAGTTCCCCCCTTTGGCGCTCTCTTTTGGTCAGCAAAAACGGGTCAGCATCGCCGCAATTTTAGCCATGCAGTCGCGTATTTTGGTGATGGACGAGCCCACAGCGGGGCAGGATTACAAGAACTACCTGGGCTTCATGGATGCCATCCTGCAGATACCCGGTTTTGATGCCATCCTGTTCATAACCCATGATATCGATATGGCCGTAATTTATGCCAACCGCGTCATTATGGTCAATAACGGCACCCTGGTCTGCGACGCGACCCCTGCAGAAGGTCTGAAGGATTTTGATTTTCTGCGCGCAAACCGCTTGGTGCCCACCTCGTTGTTGAAGACAAATTTGAATTTATTGGCTCAAACTGGGCGTTTTTACAGCGCGGAAGAATTGGCGCATGTGGTAAAGTAATACTGAATGAATTAACCACCATTGTGGTGGATTTAATTAAAAGGATTTGTCATTCTTAAGAGGAGGAAACAATGAAAAAAACTTGGTCTGTTGTACTTTCACTGCTGGCCGTTCTGGCTTTCTTTTTTGGGGTGTGGCTGATCGGACGTATGATCAATCCCAACCTCAACCTGGATGAAACCGCGCTGCTGCGTTTCGTCTTCGTTGGCATCGGCCTCTTGATCGTGCTGGTCATTTACCTGCTGACCAGCAAGAACAAGATGTGGGAAGTCGGCACCCGCCAGGTGGTCTACATGGCCATCGGAGCGGCTCTGTTTGCCGTGTTCTCTTATCTGTTCAACGGCACGGTCTTTGTGGTGCCTTCCGTCAGCCAGGTGGCCTTGCGTCCCGCCATCGCCATCCCCATGTTCTTTGGTTACGCCTTCGGCCCCGTGGTGGGATTCTTCACCGGCGCGGTGGGCAACATGTTCGGCGATGCCCTCACAGGCTTTGGCCTTTCCCCGCAATGGAGTGTGGGCAACGGTCTGGTCGGTTTGATTAGTGGTCTGGTTTGGCTCTTCGCGGATAAGAAGAAAAGCATCAACGTCGTGCTCTTGATCAGCGCCGTGCTGGCCGCCGCCATCACCATTTTTTATTTCGTCAACCCCGGCACCTCAAACGCCATGTTCTATGATGTCGATAACGGCATCTTCGGCGACGCCCCCATCTCCATGTTCGCCGGTGTTTCCGTGCTGATCGGTCTGGCCATTGTGTTGATCGTGCGCTTCGTCTTTGGTAAGAACATTGACGTGGCCGCCGCGGTGACCTGGTCCATGCTGGGCAACCTGCTGGGCATCGGTTTCGCCGCTGTCTCCGACATCTGGATCAACGGTTACTCCCCGGCCGTCGCGCTGGTAGGTGAATTTCTGCCTTCCGCCGGCCCGAACCTGATCTTTGCCGCCATCCTGGTACCCATCCTCGTTGGCGCCTATGCATCCGTACAGAAACAAACCGGACGCTAATTTGGATTTTTGGTATAAGAATTGACTCCCTTTCCTGAAACCCCTCTTCATCCTCATGATGGAGAGGGGCAGGGGTGGGGTCGAAAAAAATAAGAAAGTAATCATGCTCGTTGCCTGGCGCTATAAAAAACGCAACTCCCTGCTGCAGAGTTTTGATCCGCGCGCGTGGATCATCTTTTTCTGCTGTTTTTTGGCTTCCACCCTGTTCTTTTGGGACTTCCGCTACCTGCTCTTTTTCTTTGCCCTGGCTTTATTCACCGTCTTTACCTCCGGCATCCCGTGGAAAGACATGTCCCGCGCCTGGATCTTCATCATCGGATTTATTCTCTTTTTTTCCTTTCTGACCTTCCTAACCGGCCGCGGAGGCATGGAGCTTTATACCGAAGAACACACGCTCACCAAACTGGTGGCGGGATTCAATATTTTTGGATGGACGCCTACCCTCAACATCACCGCTGAACGCACCATGTTCGCGGCCTCCATGCTCATCCGTGTGTTCAGCATTGCCAGTATGACCATACTCATCCCATATTCGCTTAACCCTTCCCACTACGGTATCACCTTCCGCGGGTTGGGCCTGCCGGACAAGATCGCCTACGGGATGGATCTGACCATGCGGTTCATCCCCACCTTTGGGCGCGATTTTAGCCTCACCATGGACGCGCAAAAAGCGCGCGGTTATGAGATCGAAAGATTAGGCGGAGGGCTCTTTGCTCAAGTAAAGAAATTGGCTCCCCTCATCGTTCCGGTCACCATCCACGCCATTGCCGGCAGCGAAGACATCATCGACGCCATGGACCTGCGCGCTTTTGGTATCGGTCCGCGCACCTGGTTTGAAAAGTTGACCTACCGCCATCGTGATCGGGTTCTCATCATCTTTGGTGTTCTGATGCTCATGGCATCCATCGCGCTTTCGCTGTGGAGTAAGGGCAAGTTCTGGGTGCCGGACTTTTTGACGGCTTTGTCACAAGCATAATAACTTTCTGGATTAAAAAAAATTAATAGTAGAAATCACAAGCCTGGCTTGCTATACTGGTAGTACGTTCTATTCTTTTTTCCCATCATTACAACGGCTCATTTCAGACACTCCTTCATCAATCCCTTGCATGACACAGTGTTTTCTTATTTTTTGAAAAGGGAGTGTTTAATGTCTGCGAATCGTTATCTATCTCGAAGAAGATTTCTTAGGATCGCCGGTGCGGGAATAGGCGGAGCGCTGCTGGCTTGCTCAAAAAGCGTCGAACTGACGAAGGTCCCTGAAGTTTTCAAGGTGCCTCCCCCGGTTGGCGAAACAGCCGATACCATCCTTTTCAACGGATCGGTCTTGACGGTTGATGCGGCAAATACTGTCCACGAGGCTGTGGCGGTCAAGGGGGATAAGATCCTCTATACCGGTACCGATGATGAGGTGATTTCACTGGCATCTGACTCCACCAGGCGTATCGATCTCAAGGGGCGTGGGGTCACGCCGGGATTGATCGATCCGCACCTGCATTTTCGAGTATGGGGGCTGCAGAATACCTATTACACACCATTTCTGCCCCCTGAAGTAAAAGATATACCCAGTTTGCAAGCAGCGCTGGCAGAACGCATCAAGAAGCTCCAGCCTGGAGAGTGGGTGATGGGATACTACTTCGGTTTAAGCGACAAATTTTATCCCACGAAAGAGGACCTCGATCCGGTTTCAAGGGACAATCCGGTGTTCATCATGCACATCGGAGGACACTGGGGCACTGGTAACAGCGCCGCCTTGCAGATCGCCGGCATCACGAATGACACGCCGAGTCCGCAGGGTGGGATCGTCGAAAAAGTGGATGGTGAACTGACAGGCGTTCTATATAATCATCGCGCCATGGATATGCTCCGCATCTATGCCCCGGCAATTGCCCAAAACCAGATCGAAACTGCCATCCTTGATACCCAAAAAGTAATGGCTGCGTGTGGGATGACGGCTTTTCATGACAACAACGTTCGCAGCGTCGAAGACATTAAAACTTATCAACAAATGACCCGCGATGGATTGCTCTACCTGCGCAACGATTTGTATCTGACCCTTGAATGGCCGTCTGATCTGGACAAGGTTGCGCAAGTCAAGCCGATGGACAATGACGTGACGCGTTTTGCCGGTTACAAATTCTTGATCGATGGCCAGGGTCCAACCTCCTACTGTCATCAGCCACACACCGGTGTGGAATACCGCCTGCCTACCTGGGACCCCGAACAATTCAAAAGTACCATCAAAGACCTGCACGATACCGGACTGCAGATTTGTACCCACTGTATTGGTGATGCGGCGGCGGATTTGACACTGGATGCGTACGAAGGCGCTCAAAACGCCAATCCCCGTTCAGACCCAAGACACCGCATCGAACATGCCATTCTAACCACGCCGGATGCCACGAGAAGGATGAGGGACCTTTCCGTTGCTGTGTGTACCCAGCCTGCCTTCATTTATCTTTTCGGGGACGGTTGGGAAACGCTTTTTGGTACGGAGCGTATGGATCGCATTGTGGTAACGCGGGAATGGTTGGATGCCGGTGTTCATGTTTCCATCAGTTCTGACGCCCCATCCACGCCGCTCTATTACCCACAGGCAACTCTTGCGGGAGCCATCAGTCGTTATTCGAACAAGGAAAAGACCATTGGGGCAGACCAGGCACTCACCTTCACTGAAGCCTTGCGGGCGCATACGATCGAAGGGGCTTATGCCGGACACCATGAAGACACTCAGGGTTCGATCGAACCCGGAAAATTCGCCGATCTGGTGGTTTGGCCGGGAGATCCGGAGGACATGAACCTCACAGAATTGGCGCGATGTTCCACTGTGGATATGACCATGGTGGGCGGGCAGGTGGTTTTCGAGGCCTGAGAGCGGGTAGATCTGGTATACAGTTATTCAGGAATGAGAGGCTGCCCCTGATTTCATAAATGTAATTAGTTTAAGATCTTAAACGCTTCTTCCTCAAAAGTGATGATTTGCTTCATGATCTCGGAAGCATCGCGAAAGGCATCCGGTTTACCAGATAAAGCCATACATGCCAGTTCGGTCAAACGGCCAATTTGCACACCGCTCTCCTGAAAAAGATTAGCAGCCTTCGCCCAGGTTTTCTCGTGATAGGTCTCAGAGGCTGATGTCAATTCTTTGGCGAAGCGGTCACGGCAGGCATGGTGCGGGTCCTCGTAACCAAGCGGGTAGGGTAGCAATGCCTGGGGCAGGTTGGGTACCACGCTGCAGGTGAAGGTGGCCAGCGAGCGCAGGCTTTCTTCCTAGGCCTGAAAGTCCAGTTCATCGATCCAGACTGATATTTCCTTTTGCGCTTTTTTCATGCCTCGTACGCCCAGAAATCCCACTGGCGGTTCGAGGAAAAGCCGCGCGCGTTTCTTGAGCGCTCGGCGCCAGATGGCTTCAAGATCGGCTGGCCTTTGGTTGAATTTAAGTGTGTAGAGGGTATTTGGCTTTCCCTGACCAGGTACACGCACATTCCAGGCTTCCTTCAGGTCCTCCAGGGGGATGGGCTGTATGCCGGCCAACCCGTTATCCTGCACCAGGGCGGTTTTTCGTTCATCATCGGTTCCCACCAGCAGCACGTAATGTTGAGGGATGTGGATCTTGTGATAGAACTTGGGGTAGTATGGAAGGTGGTACATGTCCAGTTGTCCCAATATGACCGGAAGACCCAACTCAAGGCTGTTTAGCGCGCTCTGCCAGGCGCTTTGAAAAGATTTGTTTTCCGTGAAAGACCAATCGAAACCGATCACGTCTGCTAAGAAATTAAAGAGGGGTTTGCCCATTCCGTTGCCCCAAAAGACCATGCGCGGGGCGGGGGCGTTCTTTTGTTTGATATAAGTGAAGCCGAGGGTTGCCAGGTCCATCAAACAGTAACCGGGCAGACGTACGCCGGTTTTCCACTCATATTGGTCCTCCAGTCCGTTGATCGGGCAGGAATACCCCAGTACTTTGTGTGGCAGTTCAATCACTTTTGTTTACCTCCTGTTGGATTGATCCGTTGGCTCTGAATCGTACCACAGATCGTTAAGAATACTCGCCTTTTCAATGGAACATGGAAACAGAATGATTGCTTTTTACAGGATCGATGCGCATGGGTCCTCCCTCTTTGTAACGGCTGCATTTATCGTTGTTACCAATATTTAAA
>CAZNAF010000021.1:7976-35097 GCA_964570925.1 uncultured Anaerolinea sp. | reverse complement strand
TCGGCGAGACGGCCGGCAAGCTGCACACCGGGCGCAGCCGCAACGACCAGGTGGCGACCGACTTCAGACTGTGGATGCTGGAAACCCTGCCCGAGGTGGACGCGGCCCTGCGCGGATTGCAGTCCGTGCTGGTGGAACTGGCCGTGGCGAACCAGTCCGTGGTGCTGCCCGGTTACACCCATCTGCAGCGCGCCCAGCCGGTCACGCTGGCGCACTGGCTGCTGTCCCCCTTTTGGGCGCTGCAGCGCGACCGCGAGAGGCTGACCGACTTAAAAAAACGCGTTTCCGTGCTGCCGCTGGGCAGCGGGGCGCTGGCCGGCACGACCTTCGCCGTGGACCGTGAAGCGCTGGCCAAGGAGCTGGGGTTTGAATCCGTGTCACCCAACAGCCTGGACGCCGTCTCGGACCGCGATTTCGCCGCCGAATTCCTCTTCTGCGCGGCGCTGGCGGGCGTGCACCTGAGCAGGCTCGCGGAGGCCGTCATCCTCTTTACCACCGCTGAATTCGGTTTCATCGAACTGTCCGACGCCTTCTCGACCGGGTCCAGCCTGATGCCGCAGAAGAAGAACCCCGACCTGTTCGAACTGGCGCGCGGGAAGTCCGGCACGCTGACGGGGCTGTTGGCGGGCATGCTGGCGACCCTCAAGGGGCTGCCCTCCACCTACGACAAGGACCTGCAGGAAGACAAGCAACCAGTCTTCCAGGCCACGGACACGCTGCTGTCTGTATTGCCAGTGTTGGGCGGGGCGCTGGCGAGCATGACGGTGAAGCCCGACAAAATGCTGGCGGCCGTGGATGGCAGCCTGTATGCCACCGACCTGGCCGATTACCTGGTGCGCAAGGGTGTGCCCTTCCGCGAGGCGCACGGCATGGTGGGAAAGGTGGTCAAACTGGCCGCCGAGAAACATATGGGCATCGAGCAGGTCCCCCTCGCGGAGTACCGCGCCGTCGGGCCCTTTGAATCTGACATCTATGAGTTATTCAATCCGCTAAGTTCCGTCAACAGGCACAACGCTGTGGGCGGCACTTCGCAGGAAGCTGTAAAAGTACAAATCCAACAAGCGCAATTATTAATTAAAGGAGAATAGCAATGAGCACAGCAAAATGTCCCGAATGTGAAGCAGAGATCAGCCTGGAAGCCAGCACCGAGGTGGGCGAGATCCTCGTCTGCCCCGATTGCGGCGTGGACCTTGAAGTGACGTCCCTCGACCCCGCCGTGGTGGAACTGGCCCCCATGGAACAGGAAGACTGGGGAGAGTAAGCGGTTGAAAATCGAAACAGGGATGAGAACGGGAGGTTCGGGCGAATGACGCAAAAAAGACTGCACATCGGCGTGATCTATTCACGCGTGCGCGTGGAAGAAAAATGGATCTTCGGCGCGATGGAACGACTCGGCATCGATTACGAGCGGCTGGACGACCGCGCCATCTCTTTCGATCTCGATCACCCCGAACCCTGGAAATCCTTTGACGCGGTGCTGGAACGCAGTATCAGCTATACCAGCGGACTTTACTGCCTGCGCATGCTGAACGCTTTCGGCGTGCGCACGGTGAACAAGGCCTCGGTGGCCGAGATCTGCGGCGACAAGCTGGTAACCAGCGCCATGCTGGCCAAGGCCGGCCTGCCCCAGCCGCACACGGTGACGGCCTTCACCCCCGAAGCCGCCCTGGACGCCATCGAAACCTTTGGCTACCCGGTGGTGCTGAAGCCGGTGGTGGGTTCCTGGGGAAGGCTGCTGGCCAAGATCAACGACCGCGAGGCGGCCGAAGCGGTGGTGGAGCACAAGGCCACCCTGGGCTCGGTGCAACACTCTGTCTTTTATATCCAGGAATTCATCCAGAAGCCGGGACGCGACATCCGCGCCATCGTGATCGGTGAGCGTGTGGTGGTGGGCATCTATCGCAAGAGCGAGCATTGGATCACCAACACCGCGCGCAGCGGGGAGGGCGAGATCTGCCCCATCACACCCGAGATCGAAGACCTGTGCCTGCGGTCCGCGAAGGCGGTGGGCGGCGGCGTGCTGGCCGTGGACCTGGTGGAGCACCCCGATCGGGGCCTGCTGGTCAACGAGGTCAACCACACCATGGAATTCCACACCGCGCAGCCTGTCAGCGGCGTGGACATCGCCGGCGAGATCGTGAACTACGTGGTGGAAGTGGCAAGGAAGGGCAAGTGAGCGGTGATCGGTGATTAGTGATTGGTAATTCGTGATTGATGGTTGTCGAGGCGTGAAAAAAAGGAGATTGGTGGCAAAGAGTTGGTTATGATGTTGATCATCCGGGAATGGTAAATCCAAAGTCATGGTGATCTATCAATCTCCAATGGACTAATCACGAATTAACCTGTCACCTAACGAGGAGAATATATGTTAAAAGTATCAATCATTGGCGGTTCCGGGTACGGCGGAGGGGAGCTGCTGCGGCTGCTGCTGGGGCACCCCGAAGTGGAAGTCGGGCAGGTGACCTCCCGGTCTCATCTGGGCGAATACGTGTACCAGGTGCATCCCAACCTGCGCAAGCAGAGCCAGCTCAAGTTCATCGACCCGGAGACCGTCGAGCCCGCGGACGTGCTGTTCCTGGCGCTGCCGCACGGGCACGCACAGCAGAAGATCAACGAGTACGCCGCGCTGGCACCCCGCATCATCGACCTGGCCGCCGATTTCAGGATCAAGGACACGGCCCTCTACGAGGAGTGGTACGGCAAACCGCACGCGGCACCGGAATGGCTGCCCAAGTTCGTCTACGGTCTGCCGGAACTGCACCGCGCGGAAATGGCCGGCGCCAGCTACATCAGCGGGGTGGGCTGTAACGCCACCGCCGCCAATCTGGCTTTGCTGCCCCTGGTGCGGAACGACCTGATCGACAAATCCGCGCAGGCGTATATAGAGATCAAGGTGGGCTCCTCGGAGGGCGGCGCGGAGGGTAACGCCGGTTCGCTGCACGCCGAGCGCGCCAACGTGGTGCGCACCTTCTCGTCCTTCGGGCACCGGCACACCGCCGAGGTGATCCAGGAGATGGGCATGCGCAACGTCAGCCTGACCATGACCGCCGTGGACCTGGTGCGCGGGGCGCTGGCCACCGTCCACACCACGGTCAAACCTGGCGTCACCACCAAGGATCTGTGGAAAGCCTACCGCGGCGCGGCCAACGAAAACCCCTTCATCCGCCTGGTGAAGGAACAGCGCGGCATTTACCGCGTGCCGGAACCCAAGATCGTCAGCGGCAGCAACTACGCCGATCTGGGTTTCGACCTGGACGAGAAAACAGGGCACGTGATCTCGATCTGTGCCATTGACAATTTAATGAAGGGAGCGTCAGGCACGGCGGTGCAGTGTCTCAACCTGATGATGGGCTGGGACGAGACCCTCGGCCTGGAATTCACCGGCCTGCACCCGATATAAATGGTAAGGGCGCATGGCACCTCTCGCAAAAACGCTCGGGTGTGCACAAATCGCGACAATGCGCCCCTACAAAATTAACTAATTGGAGATTCAAATGATAAATACCTCCACGATTGTAGTGAAACTGGGTGGCACGGAAGAGGTGGACTTTTCGGCCATCTGCGCCGACGCGGCCGAACTGGTGAAGGGCGGGCAGCGGCTGGTGCTGGTGCACGGCGGCTCCGCGGAGGCCAACAGCCTGGGCGAAGCCCTGGGAACGCCTCCCAAATTCATCACCTCGCCCTCGGGGTACACTTCGCGCTACACCGACCGCAAGACCCTGGAGGTCTTTCTAATGGCCGTCAACGGCAAGGTCAACAGCCTGCTGACCGAGCAGCTGCACGGACTGGGACTGAACGCCTTCGGCCTGTGCGGCATGGACGGGCGCCTGCTGCTGGCCGCGCGCAAGGAGGCCATCCAGAGCGTGGAGAACGGCAAGCGCAAGATGATCCGCGACGACTACACGGGCAAGATCGAGCAGGTCAATGCCGAGCTATTGGAGATGTTATTGAGCGCCGGCTACCTGCCGGTGATCGCGCCGGTGGCCGTGAGCCATGACGGCGAAGCCCTCAATGTGGATGCCGACCGGGCGGCCGCCATGGTGGCGGGGGCGTTGAAGGCCGGGACCTTGATCCTGCTCACTGCCGTGCCCGGACTGATGGAAAAATTCCCCGATGAAAGCACGCTGATCAAGTCCATCGCGCGTGAGCGCATCCCCGCCGCGCTGGAAATGGCGCAGGGGCGTATGAAGAAAAAAGTGCTGGGCAGTGAAGAGGCGCTCAACGCGGGCGTGGGCAGGGTGATTATCGCCGACGGGCGAGTGGAGAAGCCCATTTCCTCCGCACTGGCGGGGGCCGGGACGGTGCTGCAATGAGCGAACAATTGAGCCCACAAGAGATCCTTGCCATCGAAGCGCGCTGCACCGGCGGCACCTATGTCAAGTCGGACCTGGTCATTGTGCGCGGCGAGGGCGCCTGCCTGTATGACGCCGACGGCGTGGAATACCTGGATTGCAACGCAGGTCACGGCGTGGCAAATTTGGGCCACGCGCACCCGAAGATCGCGGAGGCCGTCGCCCGGCAGGCCAAAACCCTGCTGACCCTTTTCGAGACCTACCCCAATGACCAGCGCGCGGCCTTGATGGACAAGATCACCGCCCTGGTGCCGGGGCTGACGCGCGTGTTCTTCTGCAACTCGGGCACGGAATCCGTGGAGGCGGCCTTCAAGTTCGCACGGCTTTCGACCGGACGCACGGGCATCGTGGCGGCCATGCGCGGCTTCCACGGGCGCACGATGGGCGCGCTTTCGGCCACCTGGAACAAGGCCTACCGCGAACCCTTTTTGCCGCTCATTCCGGACGTGAGTCACGTGCCCTACAACAAGGTGGAAGCGCTGGAAAAGGCCGTCAGCGATCAAACCGCCGCGGTGATATTGGAAGCGGTGCAGGGCGAGGGCGGCATCTTCCCCGCCGACCCCGATTATTTAAAAGAAGCGCAGCGCATCTGCAGAGAAAAGGGCGCGCTGCTCATCCTGGATGAGGTGCAATCCGGGTTCTGCCGCACGGGCAGGATGTTCGCCTGCCAGCATTACGGCGTTACGCCTGACCTGCTGTGCTGCGCCAAGTCGCTGGGCGGGGGTGTGCCCATCGGCGCGGTGCTGATCGGTGAGAACGTGCAAAATCTGACGCCCGGCACGCACGGATCGACCTTTGGCGGTAATCCGCTTTCCTGTGCGGCCGCCGTGGCCGCTCTTGACGTGATGCAGGAAGAAAAGCTGGCCGAAGGAGCCGCCGTGAAGGGCAAATATTTAATGGAGAAACTGCAGGCCATCCAGTCCCCGTTGATTCGCGAGGTGCGAGGCATGGGCCTGATGGTGGGCATCGAGTTGAAACAGAAGGTGACGCCCTATCTCAAGGCGCTGCAAGAGAAGCACGTGATCGCCCTCAACGCCGGGCTGACGGTGCTGCGCCTGCTGCCGCCCCTGGTGATCCGCTATGAGCAACTGGACAGACTGGCCAGCGCGGTGGAAGAAGTGCTGACCATGGAATTAAGCGGAGAATGAACCAACGTGAGTGAAACCCTGATCGGTCTGGTTGGAGAGTACAGCCCCTCGGGCAGCGAAAGCGCTGCCGCGAGGTGGCTTGTGGCACGCATGAAGGCCCTGGGCTACGAAAAGTCCTTTGTGGACGAGGCCGGTAACGCCGTGGGGGTGATCGGCAGAGGGCCGCGCCAGGTCGTGCTGCTGGGACACATCGACACCGTGCCGGGTGAGATCCCCGTGCGCGTGGAGGAGGGGGTGCTCCACGGGCGCGGCGCGGTGGACGCCAAGGGTCCGCTGGCTTGTTTCACCGACGCGGCCGCGCAGTGCGGCGTGGTGGAAGGCTGGCAGATCGTGGTGGTCGGCGCTGTGGAGGAGGAACACAACTCCAAGGGCGCGTATTTTGTGGTGGATAAGTATCATCCCTACTACGCGGTGATCGGCGAACCCAACCGCTGGGACAGGGTCGCACTGGGGTACAAGGGCACCGCCTGGGTGGAACTCATCTTTAGGCGCGGGCAGGAACACACCGCCAGCGGCGGGCAGACCGCCCCCGAGGAGGCCGTGGAAGCCTGGCAGGCCATCAAGGTTTTTTCAGAAAAATACAACGCGGACAAAAATCGCGTCTTCGACCAGATCCAGCCCTCGCTGAACGCGATGCAATCCGAGCAGGGCGATTTCGAACAGCGTGCCAGCATGCGCGTGGGGGTGAGGCTGCCGCCTGCCTTTGGCCCCGAGCAATGGCTGGCCAACCTCGCTGAACTGGCGCCTGGGGCGGAGCTGCAGGTTTTAGGCAAGCCGCTGGCCGCTCACACCTGCGACAAGAACACGAGACTGGTGCGCGCCATGCTGGCGGGCATCCGCGGCGAGGGGGGCAGCCCGGCTTTTGTCTACAAGACCGGCACGGCCGATCTGAACATCGTCGCGCCTGTGTGGGGCTGTCCGGCTTTGGTGTACGGGCCGGGTGATTCGGTGCTGGATCACACGCCGCACGAGAAGATCGACCTGGCTGAATACGAGCAGGCCGTGCGCGTGCTATCGTCCGCGCTGAGGAAGTTGATGGAAGAAGGGTAACAGTTAACTTGCCCAATTATTAGGCATGCATTATAATTTCGGACACGACGCGGGCATCGCCAAGTGGTAAGGCGTCAGCCTTCCAAGCTGATATTCGCGGGTTCGAATCCCGCTGCCCGCTCAAAAAACTTAATCCGGGTTCGAACACCCAAGAAGGGTGCACGTCCCGCTGCCCGCTCAACAACGACCTTCGGGTCGTTTTTTTGTGGGTTCGAGCCCCCTCAGGGGGGAAGTATCCCATCGCCCGCTCAAATTAACTGAATCCGGGTTCGAACACCCAAGAAGGGTGCAAGTCCCGCTGCCCGCTCTTTAACGACCTTCGGGTCGTTTTTGTTTTCCGTATCGTGAGCACGCACAGGGTGGCCAAACCGGATCATGTATGGGTCGGTTTGCTTCATTTGTTGGGGGGTTGAAAACGACGGGTTTGTTTGATAGAATAAACCAAATAAACTATAAAAGTTTTATGAGTTTCCAATGTTGACATTCGCACAAATTTTTCCTGAAGTAAGCGCGCTCTATTTCGAGAGAGGCAGTAAATTCACCATGGATGAGGTTGCTGCACGCCTGTGTATCAGCAAGAAAACCCTCTACGAAATGGTGCGTTCCAAGGAAGAGTTGGCCGTACGCATGGTGGATTTTTATTTTGAAAAGGTCGCGGCACTTCAGGATGCCATCCACATGGACGAAACGATCCCTGCTGTGGAGAAATTGAGGCGTTTGTTATGTGCCACGCCAGATTTCCCCATGCGGCGTTATCACCTGCATGAAATGAAAATGAATTTTCCACAAGCCTACCAATCCCTGGATGGGTACTTGCGCCAAGGTTGGGAACGCACACTCGGCGTACTCCAAAAAGCCCGATCAGAAGGTGCGATCCGTGATATCGATGAGGCATTGTTCAGCAGGCTTTATTCCGCGGCCATCGAGGACCTGCTCGCCGGGAACGAGGTGAGGGACGAAAGGGAGTTTCGCCTAAAGCAGGCCGAGATCGTTGACATGCTCTTATTTGGAATCTGTAAATAAACCCATCTATTACACCGTCCGTTAAAACCACACGAAAGGACACCATGAAAAGAAATCAATCCATCGAGAAGTCCAAAAAGAGGGATCCTCGAAAACGAAGGATCGCCAATCTGATTTTCATTTCCAGTGCTGTCCTTTTGCTCCTCCTCTGCCTGGTATTGTTCGTGCCATTCGGCACTTATGATTTTTCAACGCAGCCTCAGCCCATCGTGTCAAAGGGAGAGAGTTTTACGTATCCCATCCCTCTCGACCCTCACAGCCCGTGGGCCAAATTCCGTGCCAATGAACTGCAAAACGGCCGCGCCCCGGTGGAGCCTGCCGGCAACGATCTTCTGCCGTGGGTGTACCGTACCGGCAAGGGTATTTTCTCCTCCCCGGTGATCGACGCGGAAGGGAACGTGTATATCGGTTCGGCGGATACGTTTTTATACAAACTCGATCCGCAGGGGCAGGTGATCTGGAAGGTAAAAACAGACGGGATCATCGATTCTTCGGCGCTGCTGGATGACCAGGGGCGGGTATTCTTCGGTTCAGGCGACAGTCATGTTTATTGTTTGGATCGGGAAAGCGGTGAAATCCTCTGGAAATCAAAAGCGCACACGGTGGAAGAAGTAACCGAGATCTACGGCATGGAAACCTACAACGTCAATTGGTTCGAGGGAAACATCGGCATCCTCGCGGACGGCAGGATCATTGCGCCCAATGATAATTATCTGGTTTACGCGTTAAACGTTGATAACGGCACCCAGGATCAGGTTTTCCTTTCCAATGAAATGGTATGGTCGCTACCGGCCCAAAACCTGCAAACGGGCCGCATTTTCTTTGCCTCCGCGAACCAGATCCTGAAGAACGTGTTCGCCTATGACCTTGCGGGAGAGCGCAAATGGTTGAGCGGCAGTTTTGGCACGGTTGCCGCCACGAGCATGCTAAGCAATGCTTCTGAAAAGGGGGCTGTGCTGGTGGGCGGATTTGACGGCTTTTTGCGGGCTTTTGCTCAGGACTCAGGAAAATTATTGTGGAAATTCGGCACAAAGGATCACATTTACGCCAGTCCTGCGCAGCTATCAGACGGAACCATCGTTCAAGCAAGCACGGATGGAACTCTTTATGCCATCGATCCAGAAACAGGAAGGTCGATCTGGGAATTCGACACCCTGGAGCCGATCCGCTCTTCGCCTGCCGTGGATGGCCGGGATAATATCTATTTCGGGAATGGAGAAGGCAAGCTTTACTGCATCCACCCGGATGGAACTTTGCGCTGGAGTTACCAGTTGATCGATGAGGTACGCAACGATTTGAACGGTTCGCCGGCACTCGGTTTTGACGGCGTTTCCATCGCCGGGGAGAGTGGCGAGGTCTTCTTCGTGCCATACGACTATCCCTTGTCAGAAACCGGCAGGGCTGATCCGCGTTCTGATGTGGCCGGTGAGAAAATGCCAATGGATGGAGCGCACCTGATCTACACCACCACGTTTGGCTCCCTCCTGCTGGAGCCGGAGAAAGAGCTTGACGCCAACGCGCCGGTCACGTTATCGCTGGTCGTCAGGGAAGACGGCGATACCATCCTTTCCGCGCTGGATCGAAAAAGCGTTCAGGTAGAGATCCCGGGGAACACGGATTTTCGGGTGGAGGTTGGGGCAACCAACAAGTTCATCAACATCGTTCCCGACGAGACCTGGAATCCTGATGAAAACGGCAACCTCACCATGACGGTCAAGGCGGATTACCGCACAAGGCTGCAGCGTTTTGGATTAAAGTTCTTCGGCGGCAGGAAAACGGGCGCCATCTCGCAAACCTTCACTTTTAGGGTCCAAAAGCGTGATGGCGTACAGGATCCGTTTCTCACGGCTCAAGAGGATGAACGTCAGAGCGTGCTTGAGTTCTCTCGTTTATCCGCTCCGACGCCATCCATGCTCCCCTCCTACAACCAGATCGGTTTTGATTCCCTGCATTATATCGGGGGCTTGGTTGGACGGAATGCGCAAGGCCAGTCCTTGATGTGGGTCATCGAAGGAAAACCGGATGAGAAGAACCAAACCGTCATCGATCCTGAAGCCATCACCCGTTTTCCCCTGATGGTTGAAGTTGAGGACGGACTGGTGACGATGGCCAATTATGACGGTTTCAAGATCAAGTTTATTGGTTCCTGGGACATGCCCTTTGCTTCTTACCGTATCAGCGCGCCTCTGGATGAACACGGGCGGTTACAAGGCGACGCCGATCTAATTGCTGTGGCTGACTGCGACAAGATCGAATTTTACGGGATCGGCTTGAAACTGGTGGGGATGAGCGAATTCAAGACCGGAAAGATGTTCGTGCGTGCCGGAACCAGGGTCACGCAGTGGGCTGACGCGCAAGCGCCGCAAGGGGCCGGCAGCGTCGAGGTGACGATCGGCGAGGACGTGATCGTTGCTGATTTCAGCGACAAAACGCTCATGGCGGACGAGCATGTGTACAGCCTGGCCGCGCTGGATGAACTGGGCAATCCGCTGCCGTTGTATTACACCAAACACACTTCGATCGAAGAGAATGCGGACGGGACGATCAAATCCATCAGTCTCACCCTTGGGGAGGACGAGGATGTATCGACCTTAAAAACCGTTGTTGTTTTGGTGGATACCTATCCGATCTATTTTGAAGAATGAGGAAGGGTACCTTCAATATCGGAAAATCGTGACGTCATACCGAACTTCGAGCCATCCAAATTTCCGCATCACAAAGCCAGCACGCAACGGTGCTGGCTTTGTGAAATGAGCAGTTGAATTTTTATTGTTCGGGATCCCCTTACACGCCAGATTCCTCTGCCTTATGCGCTTTAAGCAAGGAAAAAACGTTTTTCATCCCCAGGGTACTCACCAGGTTTACCAGGAAAATGATGAACCCGATGGAAAGGATGGAGCCGCCGATGATGGCAACCAACGTATAAGGGGTGAATTCACCGCCGGTATAGAGGGTGCGGCGCAGCATGCCTTTCGCACCTGCCATGCCCATCGCATAGGCCATGGAAACAGAACCGACCATCCACAGCCAAAAATGCCAATTCACAAGACGTTTGAATTTGAATTCCAGTCCGGTCATCATGGGCACCAGCGTGTAGATCACCGAGAACAACATGGTACCTACGCCGGTGAGCAAAAAGGTGTGTGCGTGCAAAGCAATCACCCATTGCGTGTTGTGAAAAACCATGTTTATGCCAACATTGGCTTGAATAAGCCCTGCGATGGCGCCCATCACGAATCCAAACATCGATCCGAGCACAAATTTAAGCGGTGCGGACATTTTTACCGGTCTGGCCTTCCAGATGGTCATCAAGGTGGCAAAAAGGGTTAGCCCCATGGTGAAATACTCGCCCCAGGTGATCAACTGGCCAGAGAACAGACGCATCCACATGGGTTGGGAAGTGTCTCCGAGCAGGTGATGGCTCCAGACACCCATGGATACCAGAAGATCCACCATGATGACGGTTTTTACTACATTACCGCCAAAAAGTTCACGACCCGTCAGCAGGGGAACCAATAAATACCAAACACCCGCCGTATAGATCAGCGCGTTTCCGTCTGCCACCATATCGAGCCCCCACCAATAGATGTTCTTGAAAATCAATGCGTCAATGGAAAGAGGATTCAGGGGGTTCCCAAGCAGGGCAAAAATACCAAACACCAAAATAACGACACCGGCAGTAAGAAGGACGATGGCGTTAATGACGGTATCAATGGATCCGCGGGCGACGGCGACGATGAAAACGGGCATCCCGTTGTAGTCAAGGTTGACGGCGTTCTTGTCCTCCCTGCCAAGAAGTTTCATCAACCGTGGAATGCCAAAAGCCGCGCGAAGAAATTGACCGATGGTATAGGAACCGGAATTATCCCTGCTCAACACCGTTTTAAAAATATTGTATGAGAATAAAAGGATATTGACCATGATCGCGGCAGCGCCAAGCATAAAAAACACGCTTCCCAATACAGGCACGCGGTCAAAAGCGACTGGCAATGGCCAATAAAGCGTGTAAAGCGCGTTAAACAGCCCGAAGAACCCGGCTGCCCAACAAACCATGACGCCGATGATCTGCAACCAAAAATTCGTGATGACCAGTTTTGGATGTTTCACCGGTTTCTTGACCAGGTAAGGTACCAGAAAATAAAATGCGCCGAAAACGGACATGTAAACGAATCCATAAATACCGACGATGGGATGTGCGGTGAGCATGGCGTAATACAATTCCGCGGTGGTCGGATCGGTATCACCCGGGCGCAACGAGTTCAGCAGGGTTTCCATCCCGTGCAGTGAATTGATGTCGTATTGTTGTGATCGCATCAACATCCCCTCGAACCCCGATAATGCCAGGAAGAGGAGGGCGACCACGACAAATCTTAAAGTCCATTTTTCCATCCAGCCAAGTTTCGTCATCATGATTCTCCTGTCATTACTTCAAGCGCATCCCGCAAGACCATATCAGAATGCCTGGGACCGGAATACTCTGTTGAACGCACGTCATACATGCCCGTTTCATCAAATTTCCAAATAATGGTATTGGTTCTGCCGGGTAAAACCTGCATCTGAAACACCATGCTGTTATCCTTACGGAAGACGCCAAACCCGTATGTCACATCCTCTGATGTTGCGGAAAACTCAACGAATTCACCCGCCTTAATCATTACTGGTGTTTCCATCACGATGTTGTAGTCGTCGAATACAACATGAACCACTTGAGCGGGTTCAGGGTCTTTCCACAATTGCCACTCCTGCCAGGGAATCACGGAAGACAAAGTAACCGCATTAACGATGACAAAAATGATGATCAAAACAATTAGCCATCTTTTTTCTGACTTTTCCATTTTTATTTTCCTTTCTCTTTGACAAGATAAGAAAATATCAGAAAGAAAACAGCCACCAAGCCGATCAGTGCTGTGTAAATCCACCAAATCACATCCGTAATATGCATCTTGACCTCCTGAAAAAATGTGCTGCCTGGTTGATCTGAAAATTGAACTTGTTGACACCTCCTTTCGAATAAAAACTCGAAAAGTCAAATTTTGATCAAAACGCCCATGCGATGCGAAAAGGTATTTGAATTGCCCCGTTGGGACAAACGTCTTCGCAGGCAAAACAGCCAACGCACGGGTTGTTTGATGTAATACAGGGGTATGACGAACAATCCAGAATCGTGTGAGTGGGACAAACCTCAATGCACAATCCACATTGTGTGCAAAGGTTCAGCATGATCAATGGCAGTGGGTCGATTTTTTTCTTCTTCATGCGTAAGACAGGCTCCTCCTTAACTTCATCATAAAGCCTGGCAGCAAAAAAGAATACGACTTTTGTCTTATTTACTAATACTTGGATTCTTCTTCCAAAAGCGCGCGATCCAGCAAGATCAATCTGCCGCCTTCACGACGGATCAACCCGGAATTGATAAAACTCCTCAACGTGCGACCGATCACATCGCGTACGGTTCCCAGGTGGGCCGCCATTTCATCTTGTGTCCAAAGGTCCAGATCATTTTCGTGATCTGCCTGTTCCAGTAAGAAACCGGCCAATCTTCCCCGAATCGAGTGAAGTGACAAGCTCTCCACCAGATTGGTCATGTATTCCAGACGTTTTGAAAAATCTTTCACCACGGCGAAAGAAAGATCGGAATTGGTTTGCATCAATTTGACGAAGTGCTCTTTTGGGAAAGAGAGTAGTTCGGTTTTTCCAATGGATCTTGCGGAGGCGATCAATTTACTGTCATCTGCTATTGCCGATACGATATTAAAATGCATCCCTTCCAGCAGATTGTGCAATATTTGCTCCCGGCCAGTTGGAGCGATCCGAAAGATCTGCACACAACCGAGGATGATGAATGACACCCACGCGCAGGGGTCCCCTTCGAGTTGAATTGTCTCGTGATGCGAATAAGTCCGCAGAACCGACGCAGCCTCCAAAGATTCGAGCGTGGCAGGCTGCAGATGAGTAAAAAATGGAGAACGGAAACGACTGCCTTGTGCAGGTGACATGTTAATTCGATTATAGCAAAGTGACCACCGGGGAACAATCGGAATCAGCGGCCTTGTTCGGTCGAAAGCGCATATATCAAAAAAATGAGAGTTCAACCATAACCACCGCGGGTACCCACTGGGTGCCCCTACATTGCGGGGTGTTTTCTAATTTTCATCTTTCTTGTTGCTCTTTGTATCAGAAGTGCGATAATTTTTAAACCACGTGTTCTAGCAGGATGGAGGTTCCATGACCGATGAAAAAGAACCTGTTGTATTGTCGTGCCCGACTTGCAACGCGCCGCTCGACTTTGACGGCGTCACCCCCCTGATCCGCTGCAGATTCTGCGGCAACACTTCTGTGATCCCGGATGCATTGCTGAAATCTCAGAGGAGGATCCCATCGGAGTGGAAAGAAGTTTATCAATTGATCGAGCGAGGCGACCTTGACCGGGCTCTACAATTGATGCAATCCAGGCTGGGCATCAATGCAGTGGAGTCCGATGAAACCCTCCGGGTGATCCAATCAGGGCCGATGGCGGCTTCAAGCGGAGGGACCAAAAAAACTCCGGATGAGATCTACCATGTCATGACGAAGGTCCAGGAATTGGCCGAAATGGGTAACAAGCCTGAAGCGGTCAAGCTGTATATGGATACGTTTCATTACGACCTGGAACGAGCCGAGAGCATCGTGAGCAAGATCCAGGATCTGGCACGCTCACAAACTTGGACACCAAAATATGAGCCTCCCCCAATCGTACCCACCCTGGCGCAAAAACGCAGTGTCCTTGGCATGGTGGTTGTGATCAGTTTTTTCAGTGTCTTGGTGCCCCTGATCTTCCTGATGTTCGCCATCTTTGGAAAGGGACAATATGTCGTTCGTCAGGACGCCATCCTGCTGCCCGGGTCAGGGGGGACGGAGCCCGTGATCGCCGCCACCTTTTATTACCCTTCCAACGAGAAGGATTATTTCGGCGTGGTGAACACGGCCTCAGGAAAAATGCTCTGGAAAACGGAATTATCCAACGAAGACCGCACGGTCATGGCTGGCGGCTTGGATCTGGTGTATTTGGCCAACGGTTCTTCTCTTTCCTCTTTCCAATTGTCTGACGGCTCCCTCACCTGGCAGAATGAGATGAGTGATATCCCCGGTTACAATGAAAAGTCCCTGCTGGTCTCACCAGACCGCCTGATCGTCTACACATTGGACCACAGGGTCACCGCGTTTGAGACTGAAAGCGGCGAGCCGGTCTGGTCTCGGACGCTTTCCAGCTACCATGATGATCTAATTCTTATGAATGACCATCTTGTCATCCGTGATTACCTGCCTGGCATGTATGATGAAGCATTTTTCTTCCTTAACACCCTGACAGGTGAGGAGCAGTTTTCTTTTGCACCTGTCTGCAATGGGGACGGTCCTTCCTCGAACCTGGATTCAAGGTCGGCTGTCCTCTATGATGTGACTGAAAATGCCATTTTCGTGGTTTTTGAAGACGGATGCGCCCTTCGTTTTAATACCCAGACCAGGCAACTGGATTGGAGCGAGTCTCCACCTGATGCCTTGACCGATTCATTCTCTGATGCCAGTTCCCTCGTTACGAGTTCCGAATTGTATCTTGGCGTGGAAGGAATCCTGATCCGCCTCAATAAGAACGACGGTCAGATGCAGCAAATCGCGACCGTTGAAAATTATGATCTTGTGCCTTTGCTTGAACGTGAGGGCGTCCTCGTGGTACGCGCAAAACGAACCCTGGGATCCACCCGCTTTGAACTGTGGGGCATGGATGCGGATTCAGGCGAGATGCTCTGGCAGAAGGAGATGCCCAACAGCGAACCGATCGACCCTCCTGACGAAATGTCCGGTTTGATTGATGATACCGATTGGGGATTTACCTGGCATGTAAAGGATGATGGAATGTGGTTGGTTACTTTTCAGGGTGAGCCCGGCAAGGTGGTACTCGAAGGGATCGACATTTCAAATGGTTCGATCATAAAAAACCAAACTTTAAAGATCAAAGGTGTGGGGGATGAGTTCTATTCAATTCCTTCGGTGATCGAATGGAAGGGCGACCTGGGGTATTTCAACATCGATTCCAGCCTTTACTTCCTTGATCTGGTGGAGCCCACACTTGACCTGATTTATTGATAAAATGAAATAACTTACAGGAGCATGTTATGTTAAAAGACCTTGTTTTACGCAACCGCAGCTACCGCCGTTTTGATCAATCCACACGGATCGCACCGGAAACCCTGCGCGGGCTGGTGGACCTGGCACGCCTGACACCCTCGGCGCGTAATTGTCAGCCCCTCAAATACCTGCTGATCCACAACGAAGAAACCTGCGCGAAGATGTTCCCTTTTTTGATGTGGGCCGGCTACCTGAAGGACTGGGACGGTCCCGTGGAAGGGGAACGACCATCCGCTTACGTGGTGGTGCTGGGGGACACTTCCATCGCCAACACCTATAACGTGGACCCCGGCATCGCGGCACAGACCTTGCTGCTGGGCGCTGTGGAAGAGGGACTGGGCGGCTGCATTTTAGCCAGCATCCAGCGTCAAGGCATCAGAGAAGCCTTCGAGGTCGCGGAAAAGTTCGAGATCCTTTACGTGATCGCCCTCGGTAAACCCGTGGAGGTAGTGGTGCTTGAGGACCTCCAAGGGGACGGTGACATTAAATACTGGCGGGATGAAAAACAGGTACACCACGTGCCCAAGCGCGGTCTCAAAGACGTCATTGTTGGGGAGAAGTAAGTAGTGATCGTTGAATCGTAATTAGAAACAAGTAATGAGTAATGAGGGTCAAGTTTTGGAATTAATTTCTATAGACTTGACTCTTGTATTTTTTTATCTAGATCTTCCACCGGGCCGATGCGGAAGAGGATCTCTGGGTCGTGGTGCTTGATCTCCTCGGGAAACATTTGCGGCGTGATGAAGTCCTCCACCCGCTTCACGCTGGCGCCCATTTTGCGGGCGAGGGAGGAAAACAAGGACAGGGAAGCGGTGTTTTTCTCGGAGATGGTGGCTTCCAGCGTGTCAACCTGCGGCGGGCAGCGTCTGAGTATGTCCAGTGTCAGGGTAAAAGCCACTCCTCTGCGTTTCACGGCGTCTGCAACGGCGACCTGCCACAAAAAGAGAGTGTTAGCGGCCTGAGGCAGGACAAACGCGGAGGCAAACCCGACGATCTCACCCTGTAATTCCGCCACAGCGCAGGTGTTGTCGAAGAAGCGGCAAAGCAGGAAGTAGGCATAGTAGGAGTTCGTATCCAGAACGCCGGAGTTTTCAGCCAGTCTCCACATCGCGGCGGCGTCACGCTCCACCGGGGGGCGGATCACAAGGGAAGTGCCGCGCGGACTTGTCACCAGTTCGCTCTTGGTTTCTGGAGTGCCTTCGAAGTGTCTCGATACATGGCCGCTCATTAGGTCGCAGAAGCCGCGGACTTAAAATACCTGTCAAACAGGGAGTCGCTGGCAAAGACGAATCCGAAACCGTCTTGATAGATCTGCTGATACCCGTCCACGGTATTGGTCAGCACGTCTGCGTAGAAGGCGTTCATGTCACGCATGCGATCCTGATCGAGGGCCTGCTCCACTTTGGCCTCGTCGGCAAAGTAGAGCGCGTTCTCCCTTTCGATGAAGAGCAGGTCGGGCTGGTGTTCATAGAGGTAGGAATATCCGGCCAAGTCCCAGTTATAGATCACCTGCCAATGGGGATCGTCAGCCACGTAGGCGCGCCAGTCGCGATAGATCACCAGCGGGGTGTCCCGCGGAATGCGCGGCAGGACGTCCTGCTCAAAGGCGCGGTAAAGAGCCAGGCTGGCGGATGTTTCTTCACGGCGCGTGCCCTCACGGACCAACTGAACGGCTGTGGGAGTGTTCCAGGCGATGTCGAAGACGGTGAGGAGTACCACGGCGACGGCGGCCAGGTTTTTGAGCAGGGCCCATAATCCGCGCTGTGCCGCCTGAACGAGCTTGAGATCCTGCCAGGCGGGGACGAGATCGAGCAGGCAGGCGTAAAGGGGCAGCACTACGGGGATGAAGTAGTGGGTGCGCAGGGTGGAGGCAAAAGCCAGGAAATACGCAAAGTAAGCGCCCACCCAGGTGAGGATGACCAGGTATTTCAGGCGCTTGCCCTTTTTGAGCACACCAAGCATGGCAGCAGCCGCCGCGCTGAAGAACAAGAGCAGACCGCCGTAAGAGGTGCGCAACAGGTCCGCGTAGCGTGCCAGCTTACCCCCCTCGTTGCCGGCCACGTAAAACCCCTGCGTGTTCTGTTTCAGATTGGCCTTGAACACGGAAATGATCTCGCCGCGTTCAATGGGCAGTAACAGCAGGGGATTGGTGATCAGCACCGCCGCGCCCAGCAGGAGCACGAACAACAAGCCCGCGAGGAGGATCTTCTTCCAGGCGGTTTTTCTGGCGACCCTCACGTAGACCAGGTAGGCCAGGTAGGTGGCGACAAACAGAACGCCGAAGACCTTGGTGCCGATGGCCAGGGCGCAGGTCACCCCCGAGAGGTAGAAGGAAAGCCCCAGCCGGCCGTCATCGCGGATGAGCAGCAGGATGGTGAGCACGCAAAACAGGGTCTGGAGGCCGTCGGGATGCCACCACAGGTTGTTGGCGATCACCGCGGGCAGGCTGAGCAGCAGCAAAAAGGTCAGCAGCGCCTTCCAGGGGGACCTGGAGCGAAGCTGATCCCATACCAGCAGCAGGGCGGAAAGCAGCACGGGCAGAACGCTGATCAACTGGCGCAGCAGGGTGACGATGAGACGGGTGTGCGCCGTCCAGTCCACGCCAAGAAGCCACTTCAATGGGAAGAGGGGCAAAGCCGAAAAAAGGTAAAAAGGGAAGCCGTAATAATAGTGCAGGTAAGTGAGAAAATTCTTGACGGCCTGCAGGGGCGTCTCCCCTCCGCGGAACATCTGGATGAGATTGGGGTATTGGGCGTACTCGTCGTGTTCAAAAACGCTCAGCATGGTCGCGTCTGCGGCGCCGGTGCGATTGGGGAGGATGAAGACCGCGAACCAGGCCAGTCCGAGCAGCAGGAGGAGGAGCAGGTAGATCTTTTGTTTTTTTCCCATTTTGCCTGACTTTACCGGTGTGATGTGAAGATTCTACTACATAAAAATCGAAAGACGCCAAGACGCCGGGCTCCGGTGTTGATCATATTTTCCAAATTCCAATGATATTTATTTTTAGTCCAGGAATTTTTTGCCTCTATCTAGAAAACACAAGAAGTATTATTTAATGAGTCATGAGTTTGCATCCTTAGGCACCTCACCCCCATAGGTAACTTATTTTAGATTTTCCGAATTTGCCCCCTCTCCGACGGGAATCGATCAAATGTGTTAACTAGGTTTTAACCGTCGGAGAGGGGGAACGGGGGTGAGGTGAAAACCAGATAAGATAATTGCCATTTCGTCAGTTTCTACCTATCCTTCAATGAAAAGTTCAAGCACTCATTTTTATCAGACGCCTTGACACCGCACGGTGAATCCGTCTATACTGGGTGTGACGACAACAGTTTCACGGGGAGCCCGGTGTGCCGGGCTGAGAGGAAGGCGGCGAGCCTTCGACCCGCAAAACCTGATCCGGATAATGCCGGCGGAGGGATGTGCGCGAAATGACTTAACCCTCCCTGGCGGAGGGTTTTTTGATGCCAAAACGAGCGCTGCTTTTTGCCAACGGGGAGGCGCCTGAACGAAAGTTCATACTGCCCTTGCTTTTGGACGAGGACCTTCTCATCGCCGTGGACGGCGGGCTGCGGCATTTGAAGACCCTGGGTCTGACCCCGGCCTTGCTGATCGGTGACCTGGATTCCGTGACGGCTGCCGAGGTGGCGGAACTTGAAGCCCGGGGCGTGGAGGTGAGGCGCTTCAGCGTGGATAAAGACGAGACCGACCTGGAACTGGCCTTGCTGGCCGCGGTCGAGATGGGAGCGGATGAGATCCTGGTGTTAGCGGCGTTGGGCGGCAGGCTGGACCACAGCCTGGCGAACCTTGCCCTGCTGGCCCTGCCGCAGCTGGAAGGGCGCAGGGTGACCTTTGAAAACGGCAGGGAAGAAGTCTTTTTGATCCGTAACGAGGCGGAGATCAAGGGCAAAGCGGGGGACGTGGTATCCCTGCTGCCCTTCTTCGGCGCGGCCGGCGGCGTGGAGACGCGCGACCTCAAGTATCCGCTGCGGCGCGAGACCCTGCTGCCCGAAAGAACGCGCGGCATCAGCAACGTGATGTTGAAGGACAGCGCATGCGTAAGCCTGCGATCCGGAAAACTGATCTGTATTCATACCCGCCAGGGTGGGGAACCCCTTCACCCAAGCGGAACGGAGGAGCAATGAAAAAGTTCATTTTATTTGGGTTGGTTCTTTTACTGCTGGCCGGTTGCGCGGCGCAAGCGGGGGAGGAAAAAACACTGACGGTCATGACGCATGACTCGTTTGCCGTCTCGGAAGAGCTGGTGACACGCTTTGAAGAAGAGAACGGCGTGCAGCTTGTCTTTCTCAAGAGCGGAGACACGGGCTCCGCGCTCAACCGCGCCGTGTTGATGAAGCGATCCCCCGAGGCGGATGTCTTTTACGGGGTGGACAACAGCTTTCTCTCACGCGCGCTGGAAGAGGACCTGTTTCTCCCTTACGCCTCACCCGCCCTGGAGCAGATCGCGGATGAGTTCAAACTCGACGCGCAAAACCGCGCCCTGCCGGTGGATTACGGCGATGTGTGCATCAACTATGACAAGGCCTATTTCGCCAGTCGAGACCTCGCCCTGCCGCAGAGCCTGGAGGACCTGTTGAAGCCAGAGTACGGCAAAGGAGAGGACAGGGAAGGACTGCTGGTGGTGGAAAATCCGGCCGTCTCCTCCCCTGGTCTGGCCTTTCTGCTGGCCACCATTGCCGAATTCGGTGAGGAGGGTTATCTGGAATACTGGCAGGCACTCAAAGACAACGGGCTGGTGGTGGTGAATGACTGGAGCACGGCCTATTACACCAACTTCAGCGCTTCCTCGGGCAAGGGCGCCCAGCCGATGGTGGTTTCCTATGCCTCCAGCCCGGCGGTGGAAGTGGTCTACGCCGCGGAACCCGTGCAAGACGCGCCCACGGCCTCGCTGGTGGGGCAGGGCATGTGTTTCAGGCAGATCGAGTTCGTGGGCATCCTGCGGGGAACGAAGCAGGAGAAACTGGCGCAGAAATTCGTGGATTTCATGCTCTCGAAGGACTTCCAGGAAGACATGCCCCTGCAGATGTTCGTGTATCCCGTTAACCCTGAGGCAAATTTGCCTGAAGTATTCGTTAAATATAACCAGGTGCCTGACTCGGTGAGCGGGCTCGACCCGGCCATGATCGCTGAAAAACGCGAGGCCTGGATCCAGGCCTGGACGGACGTGGTTTTGAAGTGAGCCTGACAGCCGGGATGAAGCGCGCTGCGCGTGCCCTGAGTGGAGCTTTATGGATCATCCCCGCAGCGTTCCTGACGGGTTTCTTCCTGCTTCCGTTGGGAAATATCCTTCTGGTGATGATCACACGCGTCGGCCTGGTCAGCTTGAACGGCATCCTGCAGCCGCTGTGGTTCACCCTCTGGCAGGCGCTGCTTTCCACCGTGCTGACGCTGCTTGTAGGGCTGCCGGCCGCCTTTGTCACCGTGCGCTATCGTTTCGCCGGCAAGGGGCTGCTTAGGCTGCTGGCCACGCTGCCCTTCATCCTGCCCACGGTGGTGGTCGCGGCGGCATTCACGGCGCTGCTCGGTCCGCGGGGTTTGCTGAATCAATGGCTCATGGAAGCCTTGCACCTGGCGACCCCGCCGATTGCCTTCATGAACACGCTGGGTGCCATCCTGCTGGCGCACGTTTTTTATAACACTTCGGTGGTGATGCGCGTGGTGGGCAGCAGCCTGGCGCAACTCGACGCGCGCTACGAACAGGCCGGCCAGGTGCTGGGCGGTTCCCCCTGGCGCGTCTTTCGCGAAGTGACCCTGCCTCTTCTTCAACCATCGATCCTGGCGGCAGCGCTGATGGTCTTTTTATTCGATTTCACCAGTTTCGGGGTGATCTTGCTGCTGGGCGGGCCGAAATTCGCAACCCTTGAGGTGGCCATCTACACCCAGACCCTATCCATGCTGAACCTGAGGATGGCCGGCATCCTCACACTGATCCAGCTGGCCTGCACCCTGGGCATCACCCTGTTTTACGGACAACTGAATTCGCAACGCGACATCCCCCTCATGCCGCGCCTGAAAGGGGAGGGAGTGCGCAAGCCACAGTCCGCGCTTGAAAAGACCGCGGTGGTGATCATGGTTGTCTTGCTGGTGCTGCTGTTCACCACTCCGCTGACTGCCCTGGCGCTGCGTTCAGTCATCAGCGGCGACCCGGTCCAGCCCTTGACCTTGCTTTTTTACCGATCGCTCTTTCAGAATCCCAACAGCAGTTATTTTTACGTCCCGCCCATGCGTGCCGCACTCAACTCGCTGGCTTTCGCGGCCGTGACCGTGCTGATCTCCATCGGTTTTGGACTGCCGGCCGCTTACGCCCTGGCGCGCAAGCGCGGCATCAAGCGCTGGCTGGACCCGTTGATCATGCTGCCCCTGGGCACCAGCGCGGTGACGCTGGGGCTGGGCTTTTTGATCACCTTCAACCGTCCGCCCTTGGACGTAAAAAGCTTCCCGCTGCTGATCCCGTTGGCGCACAGCCTGGTGGCGCTGCCCTTCGTGGTGCGCACCCTGCAGCCCGCGCTGGCGTCCATCCCCGCCGCGCTGTTGCAATCCGCGGCCAGCCTGGGGGCCTCACCCTGGCGCGTTTGGGCGGAGGTGGAGGCACCGATCGTGCGCCGGGCCGTACTGGTGGGGGCCATTTTTTCGTTCACCATCTCGCTGGGAGAGTTCGGCGCGACCAGTTTTTTGGCCAGGCCGGAGACTCCGACCCTTCCGGTGGCCATTTATCGGTTCTTATCCCAACCGGGGGAGCTGAATTACGGTCAGGCGATGGCCATGGCCACCCTGCTGATGCTGATTTGCGCCGCCGCCATCGCTTTTTTAGACAGGCTGCAAGGCGAGGAACGGCGGGAGATTTAATTTTATTCCTTCACTCCTGCGTCCTTCTCCCATTTGGAGGAGAGGGGACGGGAGGAGGGTGAAATGAGACCCTATGACCTCTCGTGCGAACAGACTTGAAGTAAAGAACATTCGCAAAAACTACGAAGGCGCGCCCCTCCTGCGGGGCGTCAGCCTGAGCGTGGAAAGCGGCGAGACGCTGTGCCTCTTGGGACGCTCCGGGAGCGGTAAGAGCACTCTGCTGCGCATCATCGCCGGGCTCGAGAGCGCGGACGAGGGGGAGGTGCTCTGGAACGGCGAGAACCTCTCCGCGGTGCCGACCTGGCAGAGGCGGTTTGGCTTGATGTTCCAGGATTACGCGCTCTTTCCGCACCTCAGCGTGGAAGAGAACGTGGCCTTCGGCCTGCGCATGCAGGGGACGAGGAAAGCGGACATCCAAACCCGTGTGGCATCCGCGCTGGAACTGGTGAACATGAGCGCTTTCGTGAAAAGGCGGGTGACGGACCTGTCAGGCGGCGAGCAGCAGCGTATCGCCTTGGCGCGCGCCCTGGCGCCGCAGCCGCGCCTGCTGATGCTGGATGAACCCCTGGCGGCCCTGGACCGCGCGCTGCGCACGGAATTGCAGGAGGAACTGCGCGCCTTGCTGCACAAGACGGGCATCCCAGCTGTGTATGTCACCCACGACCAGGAGGAGGCGTTTATGCTGGGCGACCGCATCGCCATTCTGGCGGTGGGGATCGTCGCGCAGGAGGGCAGCCCTGAGGAGGTCTACCGCCGTCCGAAAGACCGTAAGGTGGCGGAGTTTTTGGGGATGAGTAATTTCCTTGCGGGCAGGGTGATCTCGCTGGAGCCTTTAAGGGTGGAGAGCCGCGCGGGGATTTTTACGCCCGGGGTGTGCACCAGGGAAGGGATCAGAATGGAGGAGGAGGTGACGCTGCTGCTGCCGTCCGATCTTCGCTGCGCGGAAGGGCGGACGGAGGAGCTCAATACCTTGTCGGGGGTGGTTCAGGAATGCGTTTTCCGCGGACAGGACTACAAAGTCCGCCTGAGCCTTCCAGGAGGGTTGGAAATGGAATTCATCCTTGCCGATCCACAGCCGGTGGATCAGCCGCTCACGATAAAACTGGACGCGTCCTCGATCATTTGTCTGGGAAGCGAAGCAACTTAACCCGCTGCGGCGGGATGATCGGCCAGCAGCTTTTCCATCTTTTCGATAAAGGCGGAAGTGATCTGGCTGATCCTGTCGGTCAATTCGTCAGGCCTTGAGAGATCGAACTCGTCCGCGAGGTCACATTCAATAATGGAGTCGATGCCTTCCGCGGGCTTGACGATGCGGTAGCCTTCCAGGTGGATGTCTTTGAAAAGTTCCCACATCTGCTTCTGGATCTTGCGGTTGCGCGCCGCCAGCCACACCTCGAAGCGGAAAGGTTCGTAGTTGAACACGACGGCGATCTTCAGGTCTCGCGCTTTGAGCGCCGGTGTGAAGACGGCGAAATAGGTCATGTCCATGAAACCCTGGTAGAGGGCGGAAACAGCCGAGTCGCCGTAAGTTTTGGCAAAGTGCGCGCGCAGGGCATTCATGTAGGCGATCAAACCCTGATAAGCCCGCTGCAGCGAGCCGCTTTCAAGTTGGTTTTTGAATCCTTGCAGGTCTTCTTGGATGGATGGCATATCGATTTCCTTCCCTTTTTTATTCTGTTTTCGCGGACCTGAGGTTGAAAAAGACTAAATCCACCCCGGCGGGATGACCTTCTTAAAGAGCAGCCACAACACGGCTGCCAGGGCGGACATGCCCACGCAGGAGGAGGCCAGCATGACGAGTAGGGTCAGCCATACCTGGCGGCGCTTTTCACGCGCCTCCTCCGGCGTGGTGTTGAACTCTCTTGGCTCTTCCGTCTCAGGCATCCGCGGCGGGAGGCTGGTTTTTCTTCTTGCCGAAGATCATCTTGGTGACGATGATGGTGGTCACCAAAACGAGCAGACAGGCCACGACCACCGGCACGATGATGGAGAGAAAGGACACAGCCGTGGAGGTGGCGTCTTCAGCCACGCTGACAGGAATGTTACCCACGCCGCCGGTCACCGCGCTGACGGCCGGACGTACGACCACTGATTTGGCTACGTGTACGGCGCCAGAAACCAACAGGCCCGCGATCAGTGAGAGCACGGGGCTCACGTCCCCGATCTGGGTGGCTGTGGCGGCAAAGACGATGGCACCCGCGGTGGGCCTGATGAAGCTCTGGATGATATCGTTGACGTGGTTGACCGCGGGGATCTTATCTGCCAGGAATTCAATGAGGGACAAGAAGATCAGCACGCCGATCACCCACCAGGAGGTCATCACGTCCCAAGGGGCCTTCAGGTGGATCAGGTCGGTGTATTTCGCCAGCAGCGACACGACCAACAGGGGGATGTAGGCGTTCAATCCCGCGCTGGCGGAAAGGCCGAAGGCTGAAAAAACGTTAAAAAGTTCCATAACTCCTCTTTACAATTGGAATCCGCTCCAGGAACCGGTGAGGTTGTAACGCAGCAGGTCCATTAATCCGATTTGAACAAAGGCGCAGATGGCGCCCAGCAGATACAGGTTGATGCCGTCTCGTGTTTTTGTGAGCGAATTCTCCTTATTTAGAATAATACACCATAAAAGGGAGTACACCATGGTCAGGATAACGAAGATCGTCCCGACTGAAAGAATGGCGATGGGGTAGTAAAGCAGAGGAATATCCAGCCAGACCAGCAAGCCCGCGACCGTTTCAATGAGGAGCAAGAAGGCGAGTTGTCTCCATTTTGAGAACACGGGTGCGGGATTCGTTTCCTTCCAAAGGGTCTGGTTCCAAAGGGGCAACAGAAGCTGGGCCAGCAGCATGCCCATAAGCAGACCGGTGGCAAGGCGCAGCGTGTTCAAGGGCGTATAGAGCGGGGCGACATGCAAAAAGGTGGTCAGCATGGAATTCACCCCGTCCACGACGAAGACTAAAAAAAGGGCTGCCAGCAGCAGGAGCTTTGGCCTGGATGGGCTGCCCGAGGGGCGGTCTTTTCTGGAAAGATAGAGCAGCCCCAGCAGGGCGCCGAGATATATGCCCGTGCAGCGCGCGCACAGAGGCAGCAACCTGTCGCCGATGGTGAGCGTGTGGCTGTCGATCTGGTGGCAAACGGCGTAACTGGCGGCCTCCAGTTTGCCATCCAGGCCGTGCGGGGTAAGCCATAGCCAGGCACCAAGTTGCACAAGTAGAAGCACCAGCAAGACAACGTTAAGCCATTTCTTTGTTTTTAATGCCATGTATGGGATTATAAGTTTGAAATGTGTGAGGGGCAAGTTACTGGTATTGCCTGGCGGATTTTTTTGATGCTTTAACGTATTATTTGTTTTTTTTTGGCCGGAAACATCCGAATTTTTATATTTTTTAAATTTTCCCACTTGACATTATTTAAAAAAATGGTAATATATTTGTAATTCATATATGTATAATTAGTAATACGGCGGCGAAGAAACTGACGTCTGGTTTGGTCGCAGATTCATTCCAGAGAATGAGTGGATGTCAGTGGAGCCAATTGCGAAACCGGCCTTAATGGTCGGTTTTTTATATTAATTGTAAAAGGAGAAAAATGAACAATATGGGTAAAAGATTATCGCTCGTAATAATTACAGTATTTTTTTTCTTGGCTTCGATCAAACCAATCCCCGTATTTGCTGATGATGTTGTAACCAATTCCTCAGGAGAATCTGAGGCAGTAACCGTTGTCGTGGAAGAACAAACCATTCCTCAAGCAGATGGTCTTGGAGCCGCGGAAACAGGGGAAACCTCAGAAGATCCTGCGGTCTTTATGGAAGTTGAGGTTGACCAGGTTCAACCGCAAACCGAGAATCCTGATGTGATTGCAAGTGAAGGGGCATTCGACAATTCGGAAGCTATCCTTGAGAACAATGAATTGCAGTCACCGCAGCCCGTAAGTACAGAGCCATTGGAACAAGAGGAAGACATCTCTGATATTGTGGCACTCATGGCTGAAGAAGGTCTTACTTTGACTGATGAGAACGGAGAGGACTTGTCGTTTGCTTCCATAGAAACAAGCCAGATCCTGTCAAACAGTGATCCGTTCTTTTGGGACGGAACGAAATGGGTTGGATACACCAAGACAGGCAGCGGTTGTCCTGAAAATGTGACTTGTCTGGCGTCTGACACTCCTTTTCAAGCGGCTGTCACGGCTTCCTCCGCGCTGGGAATGGAAACGACCATTTATGTGGCAACCGGATCTTATGAAGAAGATATTGTAATAAACAGTGCAAAGAAATTGTCTTTTACCGCCTTCAATTCTGTGACTGTTGACGGGGTTGCTCCCTCCCCGACCAACATTTTGGTGACCAATCCCGGGTTTGCCACCGTGAGATCCATCCTGTTGAATTCCGATTTTGGCCTTTCCAGCGGCGTGTATGCAGACAAGGTAACCGTCGGATCGGGCGGGCAGCTAAATGACGCTTTGTTGCTGGTCAATCCGGTCAATGAAACCCCGACCGTTGAAGCGAATTTGATCGTTTAT
>CAZNAF010000021.1:2355-7876 GCA_964570925.1 uncultured Anaerolinea sp. | reverse complement strand
ATTTCGAGTGGGATTGCGGTGAGCCGCAGATCCCCATCTATCCAGGCACCAATTACCGCATGGTCTTGAAAAGTCCCACCGACCCGGACGTGGTGAAATATTTTCAGGATAATCCTGATGAACGCGCGTTGAATCTTTCAGCCGAAGAAAGGCTTGAGGATCTTGTGTTGGCTGCAAACATGTCAGAACAAACCGTGGGGGGGTATGCTCCCTGGTCAAATGCTGATGAGGCCATGGTCTTTTGGAATCTGCTGGGGCATGTCAAGAACGTGCTTGGAAACGCAAATGGAGTTACTCCCTTAACCTCCAAACAGCAGGCGCTCGCCAACTACATCACCAGTGGCAAATATGATGATACCATTGTCCAAAACCAAACCTTATGGTTCCTCTGGCCGAATGGTTCCGGCCAAAGTCCGAAAAACGTTCAATTCACTTTTTTGAAATACGCGGACCCCGTCTATATCGGTTGTGCTGATCCTGCTTCTTGTACTGCATGTCCGTTTGGTCAGGAATTGATCGCCGGGTTGGGATGTCAACCGATCGTGTGTTCTTTTGGAAACCAGATTAATGCAGCAGGAAATGGTTGCGAATCGATCGTGTGCAAATTCGGAATGAAATTGAATGCGGCAGGGGACGGCTGTGAACCCATCGTCTGCGATGCGGGTATGAAAATGAACAGTGTGGGTGACGGCTGCGAGCCGATCATCTGTGAAGTAGGTTCGAAATTGAACGCTGCGGGGAACGGTTGTGAACCGATCGTATGCGGCACCTATGAATATCTGGAAGGAAATACTTGTGTGGCGATCCCTGCATCCGTTGCTCAGGCAGCTGGTCAAACCGTTGACATTGATGGGGTCAACCCCACCCTGATTCCCGTGACCGGCGGTTTACTAATACCCGTAACTGGCACGAGAATCATCGTGGCTGGATTAGGGCACACTTGCATGACTGCCGGGAACGGCCAGGTATTGTGCTGGGGGTTGAACGAATCAGGGCAGGTTGGGGATGGTGGCAATGTGAACCAGCTTAAACCTGTCTTTGTGAAGGATCTTGATGAAGTCGTAAATCTGACCGCCGGAAGCCTGCATACTTGTGCGTTGAAATCGAACGGCGAGGTGTGGTGTTGGGGTGAAAACGCTTCTGGGCAATTGGGCGATGGCACTACGAGTGATTCGAATCTACCGATGCTGGTGAGTGAACTTCCTGATAAAGCGATCGCCATCTCTGGTGGAGAAGAATTCACTTGCGCCATGCTAATGAATAATGAGGTGTGGTGCTGGGGAGAGAATAACCTTGGCCAGCTAAATGACGGAACAACATCAGACAAAACTCGACCAGTCAAAGCATTACTGAATAACGTTCAAAACAACATCGCTGCCGGACAGGGAGAATTGTTTGGCGATGCAGCAGGTAAGATTGATACCTGGACAACTCAACAAGCCAATACCATCCAGGAGATCGGCAGTTCCCTCTTCCTCTTTGGGGATCGCTGGAATCAAGGTGGTTGTGCGATCAATATGAATGGAGATGTAAAGTGCTGGGATGATAATCTGGTATCCAGCCTGGTCGAAAAATCCAAACCTGCCTATATGGTAGAGACGGGTTTGAGTCATGGTTGCGCTTTGAATGCTGATGGAACAGTCTCCTGTTGGGGAGTGAACCAATATGGTCAACTGGGGAATGGAACCAACCAGGATTCTGCTGACGCAGTATTAGTGAGCGGGATTTCAACTGCCAACGAGATCGGTATCGGTCGACAACATAGCTGCGTTTTGGTCGGAGCAGGGAATACAGCCCTTTGTTGGGGTGAAAACACTTACGGCCAACTTGGCAACGATACAACAACTGACAGCAACATTCCCGTTTATGTAATTGAACCTTAATCGAGTTTTCACTTGTTAGATCAATGCAGCCAGGCTTTCAAGCCTGGCTGCTTTATAAAAAAAGTTCTTTATTAGGCTATGATCAACCAGCCCCAGGTAACCCAAAGCGGGAATCAAGGCAGGTGTGAAGATAGCCCGCAATTTTTTTCCTGAAACGGGTTGCTATTCTTGCGCTGTATGATGCATCCTTATTTAAAAATGGAAACTTGGTGTAGACCAGCCCGGGTTGTTTTTAAACATCCCGGTCTTGACTTTCATTCTTAGTTGTGCTTTACTTACTTAAACAAACGAACAAGTTTCGCCATCCCAACGACGAGGAGGTGGTGTCAATGATAGATAAGTGTTTTAACCAACGCGCTGCGACATCCCTCCTCTCGATAGTGTAGGGAGTCGCAGCGCAACAACACAGGGCCCCGTCTGATGGCGGGGCTTTGTGTTTACGAGACTTGGGTTAAAGAGAGAGAAAATGATCCCAGATCAATGGTACGTCGTTTTAAGGTCCAGAGAATTGAAACCAGGCAAACTTGTCACGGCACTTCGCATGGGCGAAAGAATGGTCTTTTAGCGTGATCAAGAAGGCAATCCGGTTTGCCAGGTAGACCGCTGTCCACACCGCGGAGCGGCCTTGAGCCTGGGGAACCTGAGTGAGAACCACATTCAATGTCCATTTCATGGATTTGAGTTTGACCCTGACGGCAGATGCGTATTGGTCCCTGCCAATGGCGTTTCCGTCGCCCCGCCTAAAGCTTTGCAAGTGACCACGTATCCAGCTCGAGAAGCTCATGGGTATGTCTATATCTGGTGGGGGAAGGAAAAAAAGGAATACCCTGCTTTACCCTGGTTTGATGATCTGGATGATTCCTTTGCCACCAGTGAACTGGTGGACCACTGGCATGTTCACTATTCACGTGCCATCGAAAATCAACTGGATGTATTTCACCTTCCCTTTGTGCACCACGATTCCATTGGACGAGGCAACGCGACCGTCTCGGATGGCCCCCTGGCTGTTTTGCGAACTGACAGCATGGAGATCTGGGTCTACAACCGCAAGGACGACGGCAGGACTGCCGCTCAAAAAGCTGGAAGCCTGCCAAAGCCGCAGAGGCCGCCTTTTCTGATCTTTAAATTTCCTAACCTGTGGATGAATCGCATCTCTGAGGACATGCGCATAACGGTTTTCTTTACACCTGTTGACGAGGAAAACTGCCTGCTTTATTTGCGCAATTATCAACGTTTCGTCCGAGTTCCGCTTATCAGAAAGTTGATAGCCTGGATGATCAATCCGGGCAGCCAGTATATCCTCAATCAAGACAAGCGCGTAGTTTCAACGCAGCAGCCGAAAAAGAGTGGTTTGCACATCGGAGAAATCCTCATTCCAGCGGATGGGCCGATCATCCTTTATCGCAAAATAAGGGAAAAGATGCAGCAAAACAATTATTAACCTGCGAGAGACATCCTTTTCTTTCCAGCCAGCACGTCCTGCACTATTTTCACGGATTGGGCAATGGTCTCTCCCAGGTAAACTCCCTCAGTTTGGGCGATGATCTCAGGGTGTCTCAGGTAAGCGGGCCCGCCAAAACCGAAAATCGGTTTGGGACGGATGGAGGATAGCTGGTGTTCAAAGCCGGCCAATTCAATGGTGGACTCCCTGACCGTGGCCGAAAGGATGATCATTTTTGGTTTTTCTTCCCTGGCATATAAAACCAGATCCTGTAGTGGCAGGTCCGGCCCGAGATATTCAACTTTGTAACCCGCTTCGCGCAGCAAAACAGCGATCATCAGGGGTCCGATCTCGTGCAGTTCTTCAGGCGCGCTGCCGATGAGGATGTGAGAAAGAGATTGTTTCGTTGGCAGGCTTTGGAAGAGTGTCATCAGGCGCGTACGAATGAACGCGGAGGCGAAATGCTCCGTGGCGATGTTGATGCGGTTGTGGAACCAATCCTCACCGATCTTCACCAGAACGGGCACAAGGACGGATTCGAAAAGATCGCTCAAGGAATAGGAATCCGCGGCGCTTTCAAATTCTGCGGCGGCAGCGGTTTCGTCATGGTGGATCAAAAACTTATGCAGGCGCTGTGAGAAGTATTCGGTGGGATGAGCAGCAATTTTTTCCCGCCTGGTTGCGGGCGCCGCGAGCGACACCTCCGGAGACATTCCCTTGTGAGTGATGGAGCGCAGGTCGGCAACCGCCAGGCTGATGGAAAGACCGGCATCGAGCCTGTCTTTCAACCAATAGAGCACCGCCACATCCTGCTCACTGTAAAGCCGGTAGCCGTTCTCCGCGCGTTGAGGATTAAGAATGTTGTACCGCCTTTCCCAGGCACGCAGCGTCACCGGCGGAAGCCCGGTTTGCTGACTGACCGCCTTGATGTTGAATTTTCCGTCTTCCGGATATTCATTGATCCTGGGCAATTTTACACTTCCTTTCTTTTTTATTCCTGTTAGTATTTTACTTGAATCAAAAAGGAGAAGCAACCGCGACCGCTTGCAGGCGGTTGGTTTATAATCAAAACAGGCAATCCGATGCCGGATGCTTAATAATTATTGACCTGTTGAGGACAGATGAAATCAGTCAAGACTCGTTTTCTTGAATACGTGAAGATGAATACCCAGTCGAAGACCGACGCGGAGGAATTCCCCAGCACCAGGGGGCAGCTGGAGTTCGCCAGGCGGCTGGTCAATGAAATGGAGATCATGGGGTTGGAGGAGGTCGCGCTGGACGAGCACGGTTACGTGACAGCCACCCTGCCGGCGACCCTTGAGCAGGATCTGCCCGTGATCGGGTTGATCGCCCATATGGACACCTCGGAGGACATGCGGGGCGAAGGCGTCAATCCGCAGATCATCCCCGCCTACGATGGCGGTGATGTGGTTTTGAACCTGGAGAGCGGGCTGGTGATGAGCGCGCGCATGTTCCCGGAATTGAAGAAATACAAAGGGCAGGAACTCATCACCACGGACGGTACCACCCTGCTTGGCGCGGATGACAAGGCCGGGGTGGCGGCGATTGTAACCGCCATGGAATACCTGCTCGAATATCCCGAGAACCCGCACGGCAAGGTGAGGGTGGCTTTCACGCCCGACGAAGAAACAGGCAGGGGAGTGGATTTTTTTGATGTCGCGAAATTCGGCGCCGATTTTGCCTACACCGTGGACGGCGGCGAGATCGGTGAATTGGAATATGAGACTTTTAATGCCTCGCAGGGCTACGTGACCATCAAGGGCAGAAACGTGCATCCCGGCAGCGCCAAAGGCAAGATGTTGAACGCCATGCTGCTGGCCATGGAATTCAACGCCATGCTGCCGGCAAACGAACGCCCGGAACACACGGAAGGACGCGAGGGATTCTTTCACCTGAATAAAATGCAGGCCTCGATCGAAGAGACAAAAATGGTTTACCTGATCCGCGACCACGACCGCGGGATCTTTGAGAAGCGCAAAGAAATCTTCCGTGCTGCGGGGGAGTTGTTGAACAAACGCTACGGCGAAGGCACAGTGGAAGTGGTGATGAAGGACGTCTATTACAACATGCGCGAAATGATCGAACCGGTCTTTCACATCGTGGAGCTGGCAAAACAGGCCATGCGCAAGGCCGGTGTCGAGCCGATCCTCGCACCGGTGCGCGGCGGCACGGACGG
>CAZNAF010000021.1:0-2255 GCA_964570925.1 uncultured Anaerolinea sp. | reverse complement strand
GTGATGAACCGGCTGACCGGCACGGTCATCGATACCAGCGCGTATGCGACCCTCAAAGGGAATATCGGTCAACTCGCTGTGCTTTTGGCGTTTTCCTGGACTTTGGCAGCCCTGGGCGAGGAGATCGCTTTTCGTGGGTATATCCAGAAATTGCTCACGAGTTTATTCGGTATTAATTTGCCCGGGGTTTGGCTCAATGTGATCCTCTCCAGTCTGCTGTTCGGACTGCTGCACACCGAGCAGGGCATCATCGGGGTGGTGATCGCCACCCTGGGAGGCCTGGTCTTCAGCTGGTTGAAATATAAATATGATAACAATCTATGGGCTGCCATTCTGGGGCACGGTTTTTACAACTCCATTGGTGTTATCGTATTCTTCTTTACCGGTCCCATTACCGGTTTATGGTAAGGACAAGAAAATCGTGTTACCTTCGCCGCGGTGTAACGCGTGAATGTGGACGGCTTTCTGCTGAAAGTTTTCGAGTAAAAACATCCCACACGATTCGGGGAGGGTTTGGAACCCTCTCCTACGATTATCAGATCTCATGTTAGGTGGGGGACAATTTGGAATCCTCCCCTACGGTTAACATCATAAATGTGTATAGGGATATGGTTTGGGAAACTCCCTTACGGAAAACTTGTTTAATAGAATGTGGGGGGGGGATTTGGATCCCTCTCCTGATTCTTTAGGCAAGCTTTTTTCTTTTGGTGATCCATTCGTTGATCCCCAGGGAGGCGATCACGATCGCGCCGCCGATGAGCAGCCTGGCCAGGTCGGTGGATTCTCCGAACACGAGCAGCGATACGGCTACGGCCAGCGGCACCTTGAGGTCATTGAAGATGGCCAGGGCGCCGGTGTTGACCTGGCGGGCGCCGAGGTTCCATAAAAAGAAGCAAACGCCCGAGGCAAAAGCGCCCAGGTAGACCAGGGTCCAGATCTGTTTCGACGTAAGGGTGATTTCCTGGAGCGGGGTAAAGACCAGGGTGGCCGCCAACGTGATGAGCACCGCGCCCAGATAGAGCACGCCAAAGACCTGTTCGTTCTTGAGTTCCGGATTTTTCGCCATCAGGCGCCGGTAATACACCTGTCCGAAGGCGAAACACAGGTTCGAGACCTGCACCAGCAGAAAGCCGGTCAGGATGTCCGCAGAAAACTCCCCGCCGCTCTTGATGATCCAGGTGCCGACTACCGCGAGGGCCGCGGTGAGCAGGTAGAGCGGGTTGAACTTTTTTTGCATGGCGTCGTCCATGAGGGTGACGTAAAGGGGGGTGAAAATGGTAAAGAGCGCCACCTCGAAGGCTTTAAGATATTGGAAGGAGGCGATGTAGGCGATGTACATGAAGCCGAACTGCAGCATACCGGCCAACATCAGCTTAAGGGTCAAGGGGCGGTTAAGTTTTTTGAGTCGCATCAATGGCAAAAAGACCACCAGCGAGATGAGCATGCGCGCGAAAGAGACGAAGTTGGAATCCACGCCGTCAAGGTTGCCCTTGATCAACCCGAAGGAAAAAGCCCAGGCAAGCGAAACAATGAAGAGGATCAGCATATTGGCTCCAGGTAGAAATTGGACGTATATCTTATCCGTTTTAGGGTCGGATGGGAAGGGCGTCACTTTCCGGAGATATCGTTTCGGCAAGTATTACCGGGTCCTTCAATCTAATTGCCACGAGCACGCTTGTCACGAGTAATCCAACCGCCAGCAACAGGGAGGGGGTGAAAGAGCCTGCTTTGTCCTTCATCGCTTCCATGATGTAGACGAACACCACCGACACCTGCCCGAAGAGTTGGAAGAGCCCATTGGAGGTGCCTTCCGGGGTGGGTTGGGTGATCTCGGCACCGAACTGCATGCTGATCGGGCTGGCGCTGACCAAAAAGAACCCCAGGCCGAAAGAGGAAAGAATCAGCAGCCCGAAGGAGTGGGCGAAGGTGAACCCTATCAGACCGGGGATGGCACCGAGTAACCCGATGACCAGCCATTTGCGGCGCTTATGCTCCCGGTCAGAGAACATAGGCAGCAGGATAGCGCCGCAGATGCCTCCCACCAGCAGGATGGCTCCGAGTGTGCCGGCATCGGCGGGGGTGAAGTTGCGTGGGCGGACGATGTTCTCCACCCAGGTGGTAATGCCATTGAAGATGGCCATGCCGAGGAAGGAGATCATCAGGATCAACCAGAAGGTGCGGTTGGAGAGAGCGTTTTTCAACCCATCCAGCATCAACGCGCGCGTTTGGGCGGCATCGGCGCAGGGAGGGGTGGG
>CAZNAF010000020.1:0-35299 GCA_964570925.1 uncultured Anaerolinea sp. | reverse complement strand
CAGGACGCGACCCTTTCAAGGTCAAAACCGGGGTTCGAATCCCCGTGGAGGCACAACAAAACTCCCCTCGCGGGAGTTTTTCCTTTTAACCAGTCTTCTCCCCCCTTCGGGGGATCCTGGAAAACTTATTAACTATTCTGAAAAGCCGTCCTGCGGGACGCCCTGCTTTCTTTCATAATTCTTATGCAGAGTGCCATCTCCTGAATTTGGGAATGCACCATCCAAAAACAATGGAGATAATCGCTGTTCCCCGCTATGGTCAGGGTGCCCAACGGAACGCCCGTATAAAGACCCCGCCCCTGTCAACGCGATAAGTTCGTCTTGACTTTTCGGATAATCGCCCAGCCTGCGCCCCCCATCCAACCTTCTCAACACTCCCCCTGCTTGCCCCATCAGTAAGATCCCCCTTGACAATATCGAACACTTGTACTATATTCGGATCAATTTACAACCCCCGCTGCCAGGACCTTAACATTTGAAAAATTATTAATTGAATTGAATTGAATTGAATTGAATTGTTTTCGAGATCAATTCAATTTCATCCCCAAGAACAGCTTCAAGGACGCATTCGAATGAATCGAACCCGCATTTTTTATCGATTCAAATCAACCATAGATCACAACAGATGAGAACGTTAATAATCCCCAAATCCTTCCTGCAGCAGCTCGTATCCTCCACCCGGCACTTCGCGGTAATACCCGCCCCCATCAGGCCCGGTCGCCCAATACGTTTCCAGAGGTGCCAGGTAGTGCTCCCCTGTGGAGGGCGAATAGACGTTCTCAAACCCGAGGATGGCTTCGCTCCACTCCTCGGAAAGATCCACCTCAGGGTTATCATCGCGGTCTGAAGGATCGGCAAACTCCACATCCAGGTTGGAGGTGGAGGGCCTTAGTTGAGACACGCAGCGGATGGAAACCGCCGCAGACACCGCCTCCCCGCCCATCGACTGCCATTCTTCCTCCACCGTGGCGCCTAAATACACTGATAGGACATAAAAGGTCGGGTCAATGTCATACACTTTGTAGATCACCTGCCCACGGCGGCCGATGGAACTGCTGAAATCTACTAGAATGAACCCCCCGCCCAGGACTGTCCCATTCCCGGTTAACTGAAATCCATCATATCCGATTGCGGTCAGCAGATAACCCAGAGCAGCATCTGGCTGCGGGAAGAGGCTTTTAAAGATCGAGGTGATCCCCCAGGCGGCATGACGGGTTTTATCAGGTGACCAGGCGTCCGCGCCCACATAGGGAGGCACCGAAGTGAAGGACCAATCCTCCGGGACCAGAGCCTTGCAGTACCCAGATGACTTTTCGCTCATCTTTACCGCGCTGTCGTCCACCAAACGGGGTGATTCGATCACTGGCGAAAGCGCTTGCGCGGGCTTTTCTACGTCGTCAGAATCTTCTGAACCCGAACTTTCGTTCATGAGCATGCAGGATTCGCCAAAGACCAGCAGAAAAACGGATAATAAAACGCGCAGGCCTTTCATGTTCATCTCACGCCCTCCCTGATACAAACAGGCAAACGTTTGGTTCCCTCTCTTATTCTATGACGTTGAGTACTCTGGTTTTTGTTCCGATCTTTCGGACCGGGTCTTGCTGTCACGATTCTAGTTCCCCACTACCATCACAAACTCGGCTTTGCGCGGTCCGATCTTTCGTCTCACTTCATCAGCCTCCCCGCGGTAGATGGTTTCTCCCGGCAGGGTCATGTCGCAACCCACGGTCACCCACACCGTCTTGCCGAACACCTTGATCACGTCATCCAGCAGTGCTCCCAGGCGGTAGGGGGTATCCATTAGCACCACCGGGATGCGTAAGGAGCGGTAGCGTGTCAATTCGCTACGCCGCTGATTGGGATCACGGGAAAGAAAGCCGGCGAACACGAAGCGCCCCATTTTGAAATCCAGTACCGCAAGCACCGCCATCAGGGAGGACGCTCCCGGCACAGGTGAAACTACCACCCCCGAACTGGAAGCCAGCTGGATCAAGTAAGCGCCCGGGTCCGAGAACACCGGCGTCCCGCAATCAGAGATCATCGCCAGGCTTTCCCCGTTCAACATCCTCACCAGCAAATCCGCGGCGGCTTGTTCTTCATTATGCTCATTCAACAGCGCGATCTCTTTGCCTTCAATTCCCAGCTTCTTGAGCAGGGTGCTGCCGGGCTTCAATTCCTCGCAAACCACGGCGTTTACCATCTTCAACGTCTCCACTGCCCGCAAGGTAATATCATCCGCATGACCGATGGGCGTTGAAACAACATACAGGGTTCCAGGAATTTTCATGAATACTGTCATCTTCCTTTTTTCTATTGTAACTGATGAACCCAGGCACGCGCCCACCAATCAATTTATAAAAAAACTGAAATAACGACAAAGTCCATGCTATGATTAACGGACTTCGACCACAGAACAGGGAGTTCCATGAAGTTTTCAAGGTTGACAAAAATATCGTTATTACTGGCGGGACTTTTCTTTCTAGACAAAGTACTGGCCTTCATACGCCAGATCTTGATCGCGCGCCAATTCGGGCTTTCTCCGGAATTGGACGCCTTCAACGTGGCCAATAACATCCCCGACCTTCTTTTTGCCCTCATCTCGGGGGGCGCCCTGGCGATTGCCTTCATTCCCGTGCTCAGCCAGGTGCTCATACGCAATGGGCGTAAACCAGCCTGGGAACTCTTCAGCCGCATCGCCAACCTGGCCTTTCTGGTGACCGCGGCCCTGGCCGTGGTGGTGGCGATCTTTGCCGGCAGCATGGTAAGAGCCGAGATCGGCATCGCCCCGGGCTTTAATGCCGTTCAACAGGATCTGGTGATCAAGCTGATGCGCATGAACCTCATCGCCACGCTGATTTTTTCCATCAGCGGTTTGGTCATGGCGGGGTTGCAAGCCAATCAGCATTTTCTCCTGCCCGCCCTGGCGCCTGTCTTTTATAACATCGGCCAGATCTTCGGTGTCAGCATTCTCTCCCCTTCCCAGGGATACACCCTTGGCCCGATCACACTGCCTGCTTTCGGATTGGGTGTTGAAGGTCTCGTCTACGGGGTTATCATCGGCGCTCTCCTGCACCTTGCCATTCAGATCCCCGGCCTGGCGAAATACAACTTCCGCTGGATCCCCCGGATCGATTTGAAAAACGAGGACGTACGCAAGGTCATCCGCTTGATGGGGCCGCGCTTGGTGACCATGTTCTGCATCCAGCTCATCTTTATCGTGCGCGACAATCTGGCCTCGCGCCTGGCTGCCGGAGCTGTCACCTCTCTGACCTACGGCTGGATGATCCAGCAGGTACCTGAAACGCTCATAGGCACGGCCATCGGCACGGCCCTCTTACCCACCCTTTCCGAGCATTTTTCCACAGAGCAAAAAGCCGCTTTCTCCGAAACCATCCAAAAGGCAGTCAAGGTCTTGACAGCCCTCTCACTGCCGATCGCTGCTGTTCTCGCCGTTGGATTACGTCCCCTGCTGGGACTGGCATTTGATTTTGGCGTGGAAGGAACTCGCCTGCTAAGCTGGGTGACGGCTGCTTTCCTGCTCGGCCTGTTGGGTCATTCCCTCAAAGAGGTTGGTGCGCGAGCTTTTTACGCCCGGCAGAATGCACTGGTGCCTTTGATCACCGCGGCGGTCAACCTGGCTATCTACGTACTGCTCGGTTCCTTGTTATATCAACCGTTGGGAGCCTCGGGCATCGCATTGACAGATTCCCTGGTGTTCACTTTGGAAGCGGTTTTACTTTTGCTTCTCTTGAATCGCAAGATGGTCCCGCGCTTTCAACTCGAATCCACCTGGCTTCGCGCACTACTGGCAGCCTGTACCGCCGGCCTGGTCACCGCCGTGTTGTTATGGGTCTTGGAACCCAGAACACACGTATTCATCGCCGGAGTTGTTCCAATGGTCATAGGATTTGCCGCCTCTCTGCCCTGGATCCGACGTGAACTAAAAATATTGATAAAACTATAATGACCGAGAAAATATACTACCCTTCAATTACGGTATAATTAGCGCCATGTTAAAAAAGAATAGAGAAAACAAACAAAATCAAGAAGAAACCTACGATCCCACGAAACCGCTGCGTACCGGCAGGAAGGTCTTTCGTGAGAACAAACCAGGCGAAAATACAGAACCAATGGTCGAACCGGCAGCCGATGAACCCGAAGCAGTGGAAGAACCTGCGCCGGCAGCCAAAAAGGTCCGCCGCGCGAAATGGATATGGTTGGGAATTTTGATCATGGTGGTCATCGCAGCCCTCGGGGCTGGTACCGGGTATGTGTACGCCATGCAGGTCAGGCTGACAGAAGAAAACAACCAGAAATTGACTGCCGCTACCACCCAATTCTTGCTGGCCGAAAAAGACCAACAAAACGGTCAACTCGAGATGGCCCGCCAACGCCTGGAATACGTCCTAAAAGTCTATCCCGATTATCCGGGTGTAACCGATAAATTAAAAGAAGTGATCGTTGCCATTTCTCTAAATCAGACCCAGGTCACTGATCCCCAGGAAACACCCGCAGCCGTGGTTGCCCCGGTTGCCACGGTAGACACCGGTCAGGTGAAAGTACTCCTTTCCCAAGCTCAGAACCAGCTTTCTGCCAGCGATTGGAAAGGCTTGTTGGATACTGTTGAAAAGATGCGCAATATTGATCCAACTTACGAAGCCATCAAAGTGGACAGCCTTTATTACTTCGCCCTGCGTTATAACGCCATTGAAAAGATCAAAACAGGCCATCTTGAAAAAGGCCTCTATTATTTCTCAATGGCCGAACGGATCGCACCTCTGGATGCCGACACGGCTTCATGGATCTTGTGGGCTAGAATGTATCAATTTGCCGGGTCCTATTTCGGATACAATCCCGCTCGTGCGGTTGAAGAATTCCAAAAGGTTGCCCAGGACATTCCGAATCTGGTCGACACCTCAGGTTTGACCGCCAAAGACAGGTACATCATGTCTCTCGAAGATTATGGTGATGAGCTCATGAAGCTTTATGATTACTGTAACGCAGTGATTCAATACGAGACGGCCAAAAACCTGCTATCCAGCGATACGATCATGGCCAAATTGACCGAGGCGCAGTCATTTTGTTCTTCCCCGCCACCGCTTCCCACTGAAGACCCGAACGCGCCCGGGGCGACACCGGTTCAATAGACTGACACTATGAAGTTTTTACTTTTCAAGCATACCGGTTAGGTCGTGCGTCATTGCCCCATTAATACGTACCGGCACAATACTGCCGCTCTCAACCTCATCTTCCACAATGACCAGGCCGTCAACTTCAGGTGCGTCCCTGAAAGAACGGCCGACAGATATACCATCCCCCTGACCCTCGATCAACACATCAAGAGTCTTACCGATCCAACGCTGATTGCGTGCCAGGGAAATACCCTCTTGCACCTTCATTAACTCGTTCAACCGTGCTGCCTTCTCAGCCTCAGAGATCGGATCACCCAACGCTTCACTGGCCGTACCCGGTTCAAATGAAAATGGGAAAACGCCAAGATGGTCAAATTCAATTTCCCTCACAAAATCCAGCAAAGCATTGAATTCTTTCTCAGACTCTCCCGGGTAACCGACGATAAAGGTCGTGCGGATGGCCAGATCTGGCATCTTCTGGCGCATCGTAGATATCGTCTTCCGCACCCATTCGACGTTCGCGGGGCGTTGCATACGCTTTAGCACATCCGGATGAGCGTGCTGTAAAGGAATATCCAGATAGTGCAGCATTTGAGAAGAGGAATTCATCAGATCGATCAGCCGCTCAGACACATATCCCGGATAAGAATAAAGCAACCTCACCCACGGGATCTTAGGAATCCTGGGGAGCAAGGCTTCCAATAGGGTGACTAGCCCGTCCTTTTTTCCCAGATCATAGCCGTAATCAGTGGTGTCTTGCGCGATCAAAACCAATTCCTTGATCCCTGCTTGTTGTAAAACCTCAGCATCTTCCAGGATCATTTCCAATGGCCGGCTTACCGTTGTGCCTTTTATAAGCGGTATTGAACAAAAAGCGCACATCCTCCGGCAGCCGTCCGCGATCTTCAGATAGGCACTTGCGCCTTGCATGGACGCCCTGACGATCCCTTTTTCATCTTTTCCCACGGTCGTGGATTCTGGGATGTAATATGCGGGTGCGTTGGATCTTTCACGCAAACTGCGCACGTAATCCAGAATATCCATCCATCTGCGCGTGCCGATGAATCCATCTATCCCTGCAACGGATGTTGAGATCAGCTCCCTGTGCCGTTCGGTCAGGCAACCCGCCGCGATCAGGATCTGACCGGTCTGCTTCTTCGAGGCAAGTTCCCGTAAAACTGCCAGCGACTCTTCGCGGGCGGTCTGAATGAACCCACAGGTATTAACGATCAACACCTCGGCCTGGCCGGGTTTTTCTAAGACCTGGAATCCATCCTGCTCGAGCAGAGTCGACATGGAATCCGAGTCAACAGTATTTTTGGCACAACCCAGAGAGACCAGGTAGAAGGTTTTTTGTTTCATGGGACGAAGGGTGTCACGGTAGGGGTTATTTCAGTGGGTGTCAAGGTAGGCGTATAGGATGGCCGCGGGGTCATTGTCGGCAAACTCGTTTCGGTCGGCAGACTTGTGACCTGCGGTGTTGCGGTCACCTGGCCTGATTTTGAAAAATCCATCGTGATCACTTGACCGTTTGCACCTAAAATTCCCAGATCTTGCTGGTTGTAATAAACCTGGATAGCCGCCGCGTTGCCCGTGGTAAGGGTAATTTTCGAAGACCCGCTAAAGGGATATGCCTGTCCGGGAGCCACCCTACCGTTAAATTGCTCCATGCCGTCCACGATAACTTTTACAAATGCACGTTGATAGGCGACGACCAGAATTTGGATCGGCTTATTTCCCATCGAGGTGATGGTTGCCAGCACATCGACTGAAGCGGTATTCGCCAGCTCCCCCCCGCTTGTTGTGTCCGTGGCGGCGAGAGTTGGCATCGGGCTTGGCGTTTCGGTGGCCAACACCATCGGTGTCGCGCTAGGCAGAATAATTGCGTTTTGGTTTTCCTTTTCGGGTTTCAATTTTGCTGTGTCAATGACCTGAAAAGCTCCCCATAAAACCAGAACAAAAACAAGGGCAAAGATCCCTGAAACGATCAGATTATCCGGTGTCAGGTAACGGCGCCACCCAGTAATAGGTGCGCTGAATTTCTTAATTGGAGGGTTCTTTTTTGCCACTTCCTGGGCTGCAAGTTTTTCGTTGCGGCGCATCTGAAGGCCTTCCGCGAATCTCAATTGCAGCGATTCAGGGTCCAGGTTCATAAAAGCAGCATAATTATTTAACATCCCCCGCCCCTGCACTGTTGAAGGTAAATCGTCGATCAGCCCGTTTTCCAAGGCGTGAACGTAGATTTCCCTGATTTTTATCTGCCTTTCAACATCAAACCTGGATAATCCCAGCGCTTCTCGTTGACGCTGCAATTCAGCACCGATGGTTCGAAAGACAGATGCTGATGGTGTATCGATTTCAGAGTCATTTATAGATGCTTCTTGTTTTTGAGGGTCAAATGGTTCTTCCTGCTTTTTAATTAAGTCTTTAGGAAGCTGCAATGGCCTTGTGGATTTCTGCTGTTCGCGTTCCTGGGTAATTTCCGTTAACTCGGTTTCCCCTCTTTCGACCGCGGGTGGTTCCAGCAACTCATCAGGATTGACCCCCAGATAAGACGCATAGAGACGGGTGAATCCGCGCAATTGTGCCACAGATGCCATCGAACCCATGCGATCTTCTTCGATCGCTTGAAGGAAATGAACGCGAATAGCCAGTTCATCTGCAATCTCATCCAACGAGAGTTGCTTCGCTTCACGCGTTTGACGCAGGATTTCACCAACTGTCTTTGTCATTCCTCATTGAATCCTGATAAAAGACCGGTCAGACCAGCCTGGCAGGCTGGCTGACCGGTCAATTAATTCAAAATGCAGTTATTCAGATACAGCTTCGTCGTTTTCAGCGGCACCAGTATCATCACTTGATTGTACTTCTTCGCTCTTAACTTCAGCAAGAGGCTCGTTGACGGGTTCTTCCACTGGAGCGACAACCTTTTCTTCTTTGGCTTTTGATTTGCCAACCTCGGTTGATTTTGTGTCACCTTCTTTGGTTACAACTACTTTAACCTTTGGGTTAAGATCAATGGTTAAGCGGACGGTAACACCATGTTCTCCAAGGTTCCGGATTGGTTCTGATTCTATCTGATGACGTTCGATATTTGAACCAAGTTTTTGATTGATGCCATCGGCGATCATCTGCGAGGTAATGGAGCCGTAGAGTTTTCCGGTCTCGCCCGCTTTTACTGCAAAGGATAAAACGACTCCTTCCAGCTGATCAGCCAAACCACTCATTTCCTCGTTGAGAGCTGCTCTCAAGACGGCTGCTTTAGCGCGGATCCTGTCAACCGTTTTAAGTGCCCCGGGGGTTGCTAAAACAGCCAATCCCTGAGGGATGAGAAAATTTCGACCGAAACCGTCGGCGACCTTTTTCACGTCACCGGCATGGCCGAGTTTGTACACGTCTTTCATCAACAGAACTTTCATTTTCAAGCCCTTTCAAACAAGAATTCACGCGAAGGGTACGACGCGTGTCGACCTAAGATTTTACCCGAAGGCTCAAGTTTGGTCAATGTAAGGTAGTTAAGATTTTTTGGGACGCTTTTTTCGAGTCAGCGTCTTTTTCGAGTCTTTTGGTTTGCGGTAGAGTGTATCGATCTTTTCCACAACTTCTGTAGAAAGGTCCAGTGGATTTGCGACTTGTGCTTGCAGTTTTTTCTTAGAAGGACTTTTTTCCTTTACAACGACCGCAACTTCTGGATTTTTCTTAACTTCAGTAGTATCACTTCCCGGTTGCCTGATTCTTACCTTTTTTATAGGCAGGTCAATTTTGCCAGAGAACCAGAATGGACTCGAAATGGCAATTTTTTCGGTGACCTTCACTTCATCAAGGATTTCAATGTCGAAGGGTGTATTAACGATCATTTGCGGTCTGCGTTTATATGAGGTAAGCATCCCGGTTACGCTTACCCACTTATCCAGATAGTCTTGGGGATTGAGCCCCGTCGAATTCATCAACGATAAGGCTTCATCCCATAATACGACCGTAAAGCATTTTAAACGCCAATTGCCAAAGTTCAAAAATACATGCACAATGCCGTCACGAGTTTTTCCTTCAAATACTTCTTCAATTTTTCCAGCAACGGTTGTGATTTCACCCAGGCGGGAATTGAAAAGGTATTTCTTTTGAGCGTCTAACACAATGGTTGGGGCTGTCTTGGTACTCCCCATATCAATTTCATTAACAATAGGTTCATATTCCAATCCGCCTATGAAGTCTTCCAATCTCGGTATCTGCCTGACATCCGAGACACATATTTGCCGGAACTGGTGCACATACCTTGTGAGCGCCCCCACGGTTTCCATTTCTTGCAATAGCGCGGATTGAAAAGGATGCTCAAAATCAGATCTTCTAAAGAGCAAACCTTCTCCTCCTGTTTCGTAGCTAAACCAAAAACGCGGATCTATAGAAAGGGTTTTTAATGCCAGAAATATTACAATGGAAGAAAATCGATCCGTGGTCAGATTGAACAAGGTTTCATCACGGCCCGGATGTTGAAAATTAGGATTTCCGATCTCACAGGACAGTTTCTGTCTCATGGCTGGCACATTCATGCCATCATAATCAACCAAAACCAGCCGATCGTTTTTGACCATGATGTTATGGTGAGAGAGATCCCCATGGGTCAATTTTCGTGTTTCCAGATCAAAAACCAGTTGGCAAAATTTTTGAGTGAGTTCACTCAGGGATTTGGTATCTTCCAGATGTCGAATGACAAAAGTCTCGAGAGTCTCACCTTCTACCCATTTCATATAAGTGATGGGATAGGTATTCCCCTTGATAGTGATCCCTTCGCGAACATAGTAGATGTTTTCAAAATACTCGGTTTTTGTGGTTTGGATGTACTTGTTAATACAAAGGTACCTGTCTTCACGATCTGGAACGTGCTTATGGAAACAGCGCAACGCCCATGTGGATTCACCGTCAGATAATTTATAAGTTAGTGCGAATCCACCAGATCGCACACGAGGAAGTCCCCACAGGTCAGCTTCTGGGCTGCATATCTTCAAAGGTTCAGGCGTGAGGCATCGTGAAGGATGCTGGAGGGCAGCCTGGTATTCATTAAATGCGGGATATTTTTTATAATTATCTTCGGTACCCATGTCAACCATCCACAGTGAGGCAGATCAGGCTTGTATCATCATTTTTAATGGCAGATTGCCTGCGCAAGGCTTTGATCCAGGTTTGAAACCTCATCAGCGACGTCAGGTTCATGCTGATGATCGGCCAGGTTAGATCACTTCGTTCCATACCGTTGATGATCCATTGTGCCAGCGCGTCAGAGGCGATCAGAAAATGGTCTCCCCTATTCCATTGACCTGAGACCTTTGAGCAAACCAACCTGGAACCACCGTAAACCGGATTTGTAGAAACCAAATCAGGGGAATTGTTGAACTGATCAGCTTTCGTCAGTGGAAAACTATTGATAAATTTCCCTTTGGCAATCTGAAACATACAAGTGTCACCCACCGAACAGGCTGTCCAGCCTTGTGCATCAGAATCAGAACCATTTGTAGAAAATCCATTTTTTTGCCATATCTTAAACCATAAAAGTGTTGCAAATGAACCTTGTTTGATCTTTATTGCCACCGGCCAGGGTAGATTTTGATCAGGCAAGGCATTTTTCCATTTTGACCTGGCTAAAAAAATTGTTTGCTGCAAATTTAAGGAATTTTCTTGTGATTGACAAGATTCATTGACAAGTAACGAAGCCCAGAGTCTTGAAAAGGAAGATTGTGTCGCCCCATCAGCCATTGCACAACAAAAGTTATCGACAGTCATACTACTGCCGTTAACCAATTGCGGAAAAACTGCATCTTCATTTTCCTCTTCCAGGTTTCCACCCTTACAGAGGCTGAAGGCTCTCCACGCCAATTTCATGACAACATCAAGGTTGCAAGTTCGCGGGACGGGTACCAATTTCAAGTGCCTGGACAATACCGGCAATATCGGCGTTATAAACCAAACCGCGCGCTCCATCTTCGACGGCAATACCCATCAATTCTTCTGCAGTAGAGCGCATTTTTGGGGTCAATGGACTGCTCACATCAAACATGACCCTTGAGAAATGATCAGGCAGGGCTTTGTTTTCCAGAGGAAAAACGATCTGATGAGACAATTCGTTCGAAGAAGCATGGACGGTCAGGATCGTGCAATTCCCATCTTCCGTCTCAAGGGCTTTGATCTGTTCAGCAGGAACACGAGCGTCTCCGTCATTTGCTTCACCATCGGTGAGATTTATCAATGTGGGAGGATACGCCTCTGGGTGTTCAGCAACCCAGGAAGAAAGCAAATCAAATGCCTTGTTGAGAGCCTGACACATGGGAGTCTGACCGCGGGCGACCGCATCCACCCAGACCGGGAATTTCGTGCTCACTTCAATAAATCCACCGGCACCATCTGATTCTTTCTTAATTCGATCCTCAATTCTCAGTGGATTTTCATACATCTCATCGATCCAGACAAGATCGCGTTCGGCCAGTTCGCCGCCTAAAGCTGATTTGACTTCAAATCCATAACCGATGACGCCGACCTGGTAATATTTTCTGATTTCCATGTCTTTTGATGCGGAAACCACAAGGCTTTGAATGACCTTATTGAGTGCGTCCGCGACAAATTCTGCTTTTTTGGGATTCCCGGGCACACCCATAATTGGATTTTGCATGGAAGTGGAGTGATCTACCAGGAATAAAAAACATGTGGGATTCAATCGACTGATTTCTGCAGAATACATACGCGGCCTCCATAATGCTATTAATATAATTCGATCTAGTACTTTTCGACCTGGTTTTCAAATATCTATTTTAAAGGAATCCTATTTATTGTGATGTAATAATCTGATAAATTCCTTGTTAATATAAATTTTGTTGAGGTTACAATTCTCCGTTACTGCCCTTTTTGCCAATTTTGAACAAACCTCACCTGATCATCTGATTCGGGGCTGCGAATCCATCCGCTTGGAAGGCTGCTCCGCAATTGTTGAATTCTTTCCAATACTTTTTCCTTGCGCAGACCATGACGGATCAAGTAGCATCCCACAACCGTTCCGGTGCGGCCAATCCCCGCCATGCAATGAAGGTAAACCGGTTCCTGGTTCATAATGCAGCGGTCGATCTCGTCCAGGATCCTGATCATAGACCGAATGTCAGGAACTGATCTGTCACTGATCTTCTCTCTGATATACCGGACACGCTTCATGTAACCGTTCCCTTCGTCAAAAAGTACGTCGCTATAGTCCGGTACGAAGTCATCTGGCTGAGTCAGGTCGATGAAACAGTTGATGTCCAGTCGAATTAAGGATTGAAGGCGTCGCCGGGTCTCCAATTCATCAAACCCGCCAGGATGCTCTCCAGCCAGGAACAAGCCTGGTTCGATCCAATACGATTCAACAAGAGGAGTTGAAATAAGAGACTCGTTCATTTCGAAATGGGTACGCTCTTTACAAAACGCTTCCGATAGCGAATGATCAAAGTCAGAACAAAAAATTCATAAGCGGCCACGAGGATGGAGGAAAACTGATCAAAATAAAAAACCAGAAGATTCACCAGACACAAAGCTATGATCAAGATCGTTAGACCCAGCCAGAGCCCGAAGTTTTCCGCTTTAAAAGCGATTAGTAACGCCGAGATAATCATGAGTACTCCCATCCCACCCTCCATGATCACCCTGGTCTCAAACCAGGTAAGCCCGCTGTTTGGGTTTGAAATGAGGTTTTGAGCAATCATGGTATCGACCATTTCTTGCAATCTGAGTTCATTGCCGACAATTTGGTGGTAAAGAGCGGGTGTTACTAAAAGCCATATCCCACAACCGATCAAACAAATTACGATCAACACTCTCATTCTGGGCCGGGTAAGTTTTTTTTGTTCAAAATTTAAGATCCGTAGCCTGATACGATCAATCAGGTTAGGCCGGTGTAGACGAAAATGTGGCTGCTGTGTTTTAAGGAATTCAATGAGCGCATCGGCAAGTTTGGATAACTCATGATCATTCCCTTTTCGAATTTCAGCCAATGATTTGATCAAATCTTCGCGTTCATACGCCGATAAATCACGGTCAAGTACTTCTGAGAACCGCTCAAAAACACCATAAAACTTGTCTCTTAACGTTAGTTCTCTTCTCAGCCTGACCTGTGAAAAAAGCAAAACGGTTAATAAAAAGAAAACATAAACGATAGGCGCCGCGGATGGATAAAAATAATCATTACTCGTGGTAATAAATTTTCCCACTTCATCTATAAATAAGCCAACGCCCAACCCAGAAAGTAATGCAGAAAGGGGAGCCGCCCAATCGTTGAGTATGATGATTGGGATCAATGTTGCCGCGAACAGGAATAAACCTCCCCATAATACATGCGCGAAATGGAGATTTCCACCCCCAAGTTTTGGATAACCAGAGATCTCCAAAAACAAGCGGGTCGCTGAAACCGAGAATGCGAAGGAGAGTAGTGTAATTAAAACATTTTGTCCAGCTCTGATACGTAAAACAGGACTGCGATCCTGGTGAGGATTTCTAAAAGGTCTTTGAGGGGATTTTTGAACCATACTGATTCTCTAGTAATGAAGGTTGGAGCCTCCAATAAATTCGCGGACGACAGAGTCGGAAGGAACAAAGGATTCCTCTTTTACGGGCGTTATTGTTTTCAAAAACTTTGCCACGCGGTCCGCCCGTTGGAAAGCGTCTATCTTCAGCGGATCATTAACATAATCCTTTTGCCAGGTGAGGAATTGGTTCAACAATCGATTTGCATATAGCGTCAATTCATAAGGCATGGCACTATTCAGGATGACATCTGCGCGGTAATTATTGGGGATGATATGGCGCAGTTCACTACTCCTGACGTAATGCCAGTGTTCCAGGGTCTGACGTGGGTCATAAGCCCGGTGCGCGGCATCCCGTAACATACGCCGCATGAGTCGAATGTCCGTCCATTGAATATATTCGCCTTCTTCGTCTTTCATCTGCAATAACGGTTCGAGGTAAATTTTAAACTTCGTGTCTTCAGCTATCTTCTCTGTCAAAGGCGGGAATAGTCCATGTAAAGAATCGATCAGAAGCAATTCGTCTTCTTTCACCCGCATGGGTGTGGACTCGTTGCTCCTCTTGCCTAACTTGAAGTCATAAAATGGAACCTGAATTTCATTGCCGGAAACAAGATCGATCAGATGCTGATTGATGAGCTGCAGGTCCAGGGCATGTGGCGTCTCAAAATCATAATCGCCAAATTCATCTTTCGGGTGCATATCCAGGTTAAAGAAATAATTATCCACATTCAACATCACCAATTTCAGCCCCTGCGCCTGCAACTTTTCTTTTATTTTGATCGTGGTTGTGGTTTTTCCTGATGAAGAAGGTCCGGTGATTAAAACAACTTTCAGGTCATTCCTGCGGGAGAGAATTCCGTTCACCGCGCTCTCGACCTCAACGTTGTAAGCTGCTTCTGATTCGGTAATGATCTGCGAGAATTCTCCCGCACGGATGCGTTCATTCAACCCGGCAACCGTGTTGACACCATGGGTGACTGCCCAATCCAAAACATGCCAGATTTTACTCCAGGGTATGTTTTGCGAGGGTTTGGAGGAATATGCTGATAAGACCTCCTGCTGTTTCCGATGGTTGGCGCGTTCGTTTCGATAAAGGATGTACGCTTTCGCGACTTTTGCATGCCCCGCTTCGATCAGAACCTTTTCCACGACATCCTGAATTTCTTCTATGTGAGGTCTGTAATCCTTTTCAGGATTTTGTTCCAGGATCTCAACCACCTTTTCAGTGAGCGTTTGCGCGGTCTCGCGATCACGACCTCCCACTTCCACTGCTGCGCGATAGATCGCATTTGTGATGCGATCCGGGTTGAAAGGCACCTCGGCCCCTGATCTCTTGATTACTGTTTTGATTTTGCCCATCATTCCCTCGCGGTGGATAACCTGAATAGATTATACAGAAAATCAAATGAGCAAGAAAATCGTTAATCGGTATTATTTATTTTTCAACAAGAAAATTCACAATAACAAAGAGTATTGATTTTTTTGAAAATTATGAAAGCAAAACCCTTATTCAACCAAGCTGCTGTTGAGAGTTACCACGCCATCTTTCGCAATAAAAAGGTTTCCATTAACAGAATAAATGCCTTGCGGGCAACTTGTTGAAGACACAGCGCTTTGAATTCCAGCCTGAATGACCTCAAGATTTGAAGCTTGGGTTTCATCCAGCGGACCAATCTTGCATTTTTGCACCGTAGGGACGGCGTCTTTATTTTGGATTATGAAATCAACCATATATTTCGAAGCGGTGATCCTGACAATTTTGAATGGATCAAAACCATCACTGAACCGGGAAGGTGTTAATTGCGCGGAATCCATGTTATAGGCCTCGACAACCGCCAGCAATGGGTCTCCTTCTGTATTTTTGTAGTCCAAGACAACTTTCTTGCCTGATTCTGATTCCGGCCATTTTCCTTCTGGAAGCGCGATCACATTATCCAATTGCGGGATCAAGTGTTCATTGCCAGATTCTGTCAGGAATTGCCGCAGCCAATAATCATTTTTCTTGAGTTCATCCAAAATTTCGGCATTTGAACGTTGCGGCCAGTTCCAGTAATGCGAAAAAGTATGGTTATAAACTTCCAAACCATTTTGCATCGCCCAGGCAATGGTATTGCCCAGCTTTATATGCCAGGATTTTGAAAAGAAATCCACGTTATCAGCGGCATAGAAAACGTCACCGACTTCACGTTCCGGATAGTATTTATCGCCGTTGATGGCAAAGAGCGCTGCGTGGAAACCAAAATCAGGGTGCTCTTGAGAAAATTGCCACAAGACGCCGACCCCTGAATTTGGGCTGGGTGTACCGTCATCGCGGATGAAAATCTGGTTTCCGAACCACAGATCGTCCAAGGTTATCACCAAGGGTTTGCGCCCTTCCGGGATTACAAAGTCACCTTCCAACCAATCTTTTAAGGGGATCAAGCTGAAACCGTTATCATAAAAAGTCTGTAATTGTTCACGAAATTCAGACAAGCGCATCTGCGTTGCATCCGTGTTCATATAGTCAGGAACGAATTGATGATAAATAAGAATGGGAATTTGAAGGTCAGGAGACCAAACATATGCATCCACGAAAAAAGGGATTTCGGTCGCGGTGGGAGTTGCCGCAGGAAGGGGTGTATTGGTAGGTTGTGGGGTCTGGCTTGGGGTCGCGGTTGGTGAAAATGCAGACACCACCGAACAACCTGATAACAATACCATTAAAATGATCGAGAATTGAAAATACCCGTGAATGTTCTTCATCGAAACTCCAATTACCTTTGTTATTTCTGGCGCCTATTAATAAACATGAGACGAATTTTACCTTATTCCACCTGCTGATGGAAATGAATCCAGTCCCTCTTTTTTATACCGAATGTTTACTCTTTCGAAGGTTCGATTATCCCGTTGACCAGGTGGTTTAAAAAAGATAAGTCATTCTCACATTGGCATAGTTCCATGCCCTTACATTCGAATACTTCCATAAAAATTCTTCACCTGAGGATCATCCATCAAGTTTTTTAGCCTCATCCCAAAGCATGTCCATTTCTTCAAGCGTCATATCCCGAAGTTTCTTTCCATTTTGAAGGGCGCGCTCTTCAATAAAATGAAACCTCATGCGGAATTTTTGGTTCGTCTGCCTTAAGGCCGTTTCCGCGTCCACGTTGAGCCAACGGATAACGTTCACGATGGAGAATAATAGGTCTCCCAATTCATCGGCACGTTCCTCATCATCAGCGGCCGATCTGATCTCTTGTATTTCTTCAGCAACTTTTTCAAGAACAGGTTCGATCGTCGGCCAATCAAACCCAACCCTTGCCGCCCTGCCCTGGATTGCCTGGGCCTGGGCGAGTGCGGGAAATGAAAGAGGTATGCTATCCAACATGCCGTTTTTATCATCCCCATTTTGAGAATCCCGTTCCTGTTCTTTTAGGGCCTCCCAGTTCTGAACGACTTCACCATCATCCTTCACTTTCCAATCCTTGAAAACATGAGGATGGCGATAGATCAACTTCCGATTGATGCCGTTGATCACGTCGCGCATGGAAAATTCTCCACTCTCAATGGCAATTTCCGCGTGTAAAAGGATTTGCAGTAACAGGTCTCCAAGCTCTTCCTGTAAAGCCGGTATATCCGACCGATCAAGCGCATCCAAGGTTTCATATGTTTCCTCCAAGAGATAAGTACGCAAGGAAGCATGAGTTTGTTTTTTATCCCAGGGGCATCCATCTTGTGGAGACCTTAAATGCGCGATCGTTCCTTCAAAGCTTTCCAAAGAAGTGTTTTGTGACTGAGCAGGGATGAAAAGAGCGGCCAAATAAGCCCCGGATCCGTCCAGTTCTGACAGCCTGATTTCACCCCATTCTTCCTGATCACCATGCTCCGCACCATAAATATATACGCGTGTCTCAGGTAAATAGATACGAGACAACAACCCACACAGGTTGGGCACTTGAAAGGGTTCAAAGATCATCACATTTTCATCCGAGGAGATCGGAGGGTGATGACTGTTAGTAACTAGCAGCGCGTCAATCGTAAGAAGTTTTGACTCCTTATAAACATTCAAAGGTAAAAGGTCCATGATGTTGGTGCCGCTGACAGAATTAATGTTTTTTGATTGCACCTGACTGGTCAAAATTTGAAGATTCTGATCTAATTGAAAAGGTGAAACGGGTGTCACGTAACACACATCCAAACCCTGGGAAAGAGCAGCCTCCACCCTTTCTACACAGGCTTGAATCAGATCAGCACTATTAAATACCAGATTCACATCAGAAATAATTTCGTGTTCCTTTAACCAATTCTCTGCGAGCAACCCTCTGGATATGATCAAGTGTGAGTTCTTAATTTTTAGTAAACAAGTTTCCGCGGATTTCCCTATTCCACAAACGAAGATTTTTCCCAAAGCCTGCATGTTAAGATCCTTTTCTTGTTAACAAGAAAGATGCAACCGACTGAATTTGGACGGAGTCAGATGAACTGTTTTCCGTCCAAACAAATGCGGCTGCATCTCGATCCATTCAGACCAGAGTCTGATTGAAAAAATTAACGTTTTGTATAGGTTGGTGCCTTGCGGGCGCGTTTCAAACCTGGTTTCTTTCGTTCTTTCACGCGAGGATCGCGGGTGAGAAAACCGCCTTTACGCAAACCATGAATATTTTCGTTGTCAAGTTTCACGAGCGCACGAGCCAGACCCAATTTTACTGAATCGGTTTGTCCGGTTACACCACCACCTGTAACCGTGGCCGTAATATCAAAGGAAGCCCGTTCTCTTGCAACCGCCGCAAAAGCCCCCAAAATGGACTCTGAATCTCCAGTCCGGGGAAAATACTCTTCCAATGGTTTTTCATTGACAGTAAACTTGCCAGATCCAGTCATTACGCGAACACGCGCAGAACTTTCTTTTCGGCGACCAACACCTTCAAAATATTGAACCGTCATCTTTCAATCGCTCCTTTATGCAACCGGCTTCGGATTCTGACCGGTGTGAGGATGTTCGTTACCGGCATATACTTTCAATCTTTTCAAGATCGAGCGCCCCATGCGATTGTGAGGTAACATACCCCATACCGCAGCGGTGATCACACGATCGGGATGAACCTTCATCTGGTCTTTCAGGTTCACAGTTTTTAACCCACCCGGGTAACCAGAATGTTTGTAATAATTCTTGGTTTCAAGTTTCTTTTGCGGAATGGCTAATTTTTGAGCGTTTACCACGACAACAAAATCACCCATTTCAACACCAGGAGTAAAGGTGGGTTTGTGTTTTCCCAATAAATAAGCGGCAATTTGGGTCGCTAAACGGCCGATGCCCTGCCCGGAGGCGTCGATCAAAAGCCATTCAGGTTCCTGTTTCCCTTTGAGGACGTAAGTCTTGTCCAGCATAATCAACTCCATTGCCTGATCATTCAGGCTAAAATTCAATTTTTCCGTTCCAACAACTTTTCCTTGCTTTCTTCATCATATTCGACTTGAAAAAGTTCCAAACCATGAGATGGGGCAAGGCCCGGTTTGATCACTTTCTTCTCATCGAATCCCTTCACCAGATCGGCCAGATCTATGTGTCCTCTCGCAAAATTCACTTGCAAGAATACCAGTCTTCTAACCATGTGATAAAGGAAGGCATTGGCCTTGATCGTGTATTCCCAACCATATTCGTTCGCATTCCAACTGCTTTGGAAAACTTCACGAATCGTGGTGGCTCCAGGTTTCATTGCTCGTCCAAATGTTGAAAAATCTTTGCGACCCAAAAATATTTGTGCCGCCTGGTTTAGAAGGCCTCCATCAAGAGAAGGCCAGATCCTCCAGCGAAAACGATCAAGCAACGGGTTGGGTTGCGGAGCGAAGTAAAGGGTGTAGTGATAAGTTCGGCTTTTTGCGTCATAACGGGGGTGGAAATCAGCACCTGCCTTCCTTATTCTTTGTCCGATCACATCGTTTGGCAACCTTGCATTCAACGCGTTCAACAAGGATTCATCCTCATGCGGCCAATCGATTTCAAATGAAATTACCTGACCTGTTGCATGAACTCCCGCATCCGTTCGGCCTGCAAAAAGGATCGCTCCTTCCTGCCAGCCCAGTTCTTTCAGAGCGGATTCAAAAACCGCCTGAACGGTACGAGCCTTGTGTTGACGCTGAAAACCTGCAAAATCAGTGCCGTCGTAAGCAAGGGTAAGTTGGTAACGTGCCATTCCAGCCGTCCTTTGCGGGACAGGCTACTCTTCAACCAATTCAATTACCACCATCTCGGAGGAATCACCAAGACGGGGGCCTAATTTTAAAATTCTCGTGTAACCACCATTACGTTCTTCGAAACGAGGCGCAATTTCATCAAACAATTTTCTCACCATGGCGGCATTGCCTAAACGTGCGGCAGCCAGTCTTCTGGCGTTCATTTTGTCTGTGTCACTGCCTTTTCCACTCCGGCGGGCCAGTGTGATCAGCTTTTCAGCTTCGCCGCGAATGAACATGGCTTTGGCACGGGTGGTTTGAATTCTCTCATGGTCGAACAACTGGTTGATCATCGTCCGGCGTAATCCGCGGCGTTGATCTTTCGTGCGACCTAATCGGTAACCTGCTACATTATGACGCATAATCCATTACTCCACATCGTTATCGTCTTGCATGAAGCCTTTTTCTCGCATCTTATCACGTAATTCATCCAGGCTTTTTTCGCCAAAATTTCGGATGGACATGACGGCTTCTTCGCCCTTTTCAAGCAGTTCCAAGACATCACCGACATTGGTGATCCCGGTTCGCTTCAAAGAGTTGAAGACTCTTACTGATAGATCCAAGTTTTCGATCGGGGTTTCTGCAGCCTCACTGGTCAAATGACTGCCAGTCTGTTCCGCTTCAACGCCGATCAACAGGGTTTCTTCACTGATCCCTGAGATGAAGCGCAGATGATCAATGACAATCTTTGACGCGGTTCCAAGAGCTTTTTCGGGTGAAATCGTTCCATCCGTCCAAATCTCAAGAACCAGTCGGTCATAATTGGTACTCTGACCAACACGCGCCTGACCAACCGAAAAATTGACACGCTTGACTGGTGAAAAGATAGCGTCAACCGGTAGTTCGCCAATGGGCAATTTACCGCTTCTGTCTCCAGCGGGAGAATAACCGCGACCGCGTTCGATCGAAAAATCAATATCGAGTTTGGTTTTGGCGTCATCCACTGTAAACAAGTAGAGATCAGGATTGACGATCTCAACTTCTGCCGGTGCCTGAATATCAGCGGCAGTCACTTCACCAGCGCCGCGAACATCCAAATGCAGATGAGCTGTATCACCTTCATGAAGGATCATGCGTATCTGCTTTACCTGCAAGGTGACTTGAATGACATCTTCGCGAACACCGGGGATGTCACTAAACTCATGCATGACATCAGATACGCGCATTGACGTGATCGCAGCACCATCCAGTGAAGATAACAACACTCTACGGAGTGAATTACCGAGCGTGTCTCCAAATCCACGTTCAAGAGGGCTGATGACAAATTTTCCATAATTCCGAGCTTCAGCTTCTCGCTCGACTTTGGGTGTAACCATATTAGTTAATGCGCACACATTTACCCCTTTCCGATACCAATACGTATCCTCGCTCTGGGTTAATGGACATTAGCGTGAGTAGTACTCAACGATCAGTTGTTCATTCAGGCTGCCATCGATCTCAGCCCGTTCAGGCAGGCGCAATACGCGACCAGAAAGATTCTTAAGATCCCGATCCATCCAAACGGCGCAAGGCCTTTTTTCAGCAAAATCAGGGAGTTGTTTGAAGAATGATAATTTCTTTGAGTTCTCAACGACCGTGATGACATCGCCAGGTTTTACCAGCATAGAGGGGATGTCAGCTCTCCGACCGTTTGCCTGGAAATGGCCGTGATTGACCAATTGTCTGGCCTGGGCGCGGTTCTCTGCCAATCCCATGCGGTAGACAATATTATCCAGACGCATTTCTAGGGTTTGAAGCAGGTTCAAACCTGTCATACCACGCGTACGTAAAGCGATGCTGAATTGGCGTCTGAACTGACGTTCCAAAACACCATAGACTCGTCGCGCACGCTGCTTGGCGCGTAATTGACGTCCGTAGTCAGATTCACGCTCAGAGCGGCCTTGTTTTGATTTTCCGTGCTGCCCAGGTGCGTATCCACGTTTTTCGAAAGCGCATTTGGGTGTGAAGCAACGGGCACCTTTTAGAAATAGTTTTTCACCTTCACGCCGGCACAATTTGCAGACCGGACCAGTATATTTTGCCATAATTCCCTTCTCCTGAATTACACGCGGCGCTTCTTCGGAGGCCTGCATCCGTTATGAGGAACGGGGGTGATGTCTGCAATGGAGCGGACTTTTAACCCCAACGATTGAACAGCACGAATGGCTGATTCACGACCAGGACCAGGTCCCTTGATGATCATGTCCACTTCCTGAACACCCATGCTCTGGGCTGCTTTAATGGCCTGTTCAGCTGCCAATCGTGCGGCAAACGGAGTGCTCTTACGGGAACCTTTATAACCCGCAGAACCAGAACTACCCCAGCAAAGAGTATTACCCTGCTGATCGGTCACAGTCACAATGGTATTGTTAAAGGAAGCAAAAATGTGAACCTGTGCCGATGACAGCGTGCGTTTTACTTTCTTTGCGGATGTTGAGCGACGCGTTGAGCGTACATTTTGAGCCATAATTCCTCGTTATCCTGTTTTTTCTTTTCTTGCTCTGATCTTCGCATTCAAACCGGGTTGCCGCGGGGGAGAGAAGGTGCCCCAACCGGGATGAGTGCAAATTCAGATTATTTCTTGGCGGCGCCTCGACGGCGACCGCGACCGGCCACAGTCTTTTTCGGGCCTTTGGCAACACGCGCGTTGGTTCTGGTGCGCTGGCCTCGGCTCGGAAGATGGTGGCGATGGCGCATACCGCGATAGCAACCGATTTCCACAAGGCGTTTGATGTTCATCTGTACTTCACGACGCAAATCACCTTCCACCTTGAAGTTCTTGCTGATGTATTCACGCAAGGCTGCTACTTCGTTCTCCGTCAGGTCCTTGATCCGGGTATCCGGATTCACCTGAGTGGATTTCAATATCTCGTTCGCACGAGTGGGTCCGATCCCAAATATATAGGTCAGACCGATTTCGACCCGCTTGTTGCGCGGAAGATCAACACCTTCAATTCTCGCCATAGTTCCTTATCCCTGTCGCTGTTTATGCTTTGGGTTTTCGCAGATGACAAATAAAATGCCGCTGCGTTTTACAATTTTGCATTTTGAGCATCTTTTTTTAATAGATGGTGCTACTTTCATCTTGTTACTCCTTGTTGCTTAAGGTGCTGCTGTTAATCCGAAGTTTTGATTATACCCGCGTTTACTCATTCCGTCTAGGAGCGGCTTCTTCTCCCTGCGTAGTCAGGATCAGCGGCCCATTTTCAGTGACTGCCACTGTATGTTCATAATGTGCAGTCAGTGATCCATCAGCTGATGAAACGGTCCATTCGTCAGGCAACACTCTTGTGGCAGGAGTGCCAACCAGCAGCATGGGTTCCAATGCGATGGTCATTCCTTTACGGAGTACGAGTCCTCGGCCTGGCGTGCCATAATTGGGAACTTGCGGTCCCTCATGCATGGCCCTGCCAACGCCATGGCCCGTATACTCACGGGTAACGTGAAAACCTTGGCTTTCGGCTACATTTTGAATGGCAGCAGAAACATCACCTAGATGATTTCCGGCCACCATATTTTCGATCCCTGCGTATAACGCCGCCTTTGTGGTTTCAACCAGTTTTTTCGCCAGTGGCGAGACTTCACCAACAAAGGCCGTAAAAGCAGCGTCTGCAACGAAATTATCATAAACGGTGCCGCAATCAACTGAAACGATATCCCCTTCTTTCAACTTACGTTTTCCTGGAATTCCATGCACCAATTCATGATTGATACTGACGTTGGTGCTGGCAGGATAGGGATAAGGTCCCGGATAGCCCTTGAAAGGGCTGTAACAGCCATATTTTTTGAGAACATCTTCCGCGGCAGCGTTTAGATCGGCAGTGGTTACCCCAGGTGCGATCGCAGCCCTCGCGGCTGCCAGCGCCTCTGCATTAATCCTTCCGGCTTCTCGCATGATCGCGAGTTCCTTTTCGGATTTTATAGTAATCTGCCTCTCCCAGGACATCTTTAGGCTCTTTCCAACGCACTTAAAAGATCCACGGTGACGTCCTCAATGGATTTTTTTCCATCGATCTCAGCCAGTAGATTCTGCTCTTTATAATAGGCAATTAGCGGTGCTGTCTGCTCAGAGTAAACCTTGATGCGATTCATGACCGTTTCAGATTTGTCATCGTCACGTTGATACAGTTCAGATTCATCCAGGTCACAAATCCCTGCCTTTTTAGGGGGATTATACTTTTCATGATAAACATGACCGTTCGCCCGACAGGTCCATCGTCCGCAAAGCCGTTCGATCAGTAACTCTTCAGGCACTGATATATATGGGACCAAGTTAACCTGCCCATTGAATTCCTTCAACATGCCAGACAAGGCTTCAGCCTGGGCAGGAGTACGTGGGAATCCATCCAGCAGCGCTCCATTTTGGCAATCCGGTCTAGAAAGACGTTCGCGGATCATGGCGATCGTAACATCATCAGGGACGAGTTCGCCCTTGGTCATGTATTGTTGCGCAAGCTGGCCGAGTTCGGTTTGCCGTTTCAGATTATCCCTGAAGAGATCACCCGAAGATACGTGTACCAATTGATATTTGTCGGCGATGATCTTTGCCTGAGTTCCTTTTCCTGCTCCCGGAGGGCCTAAGAGTACGAAGTATCTGGCCATGGTTACCCTTTGATGATGCTTTCGTCATAACCGTGAACTTTAAGTTCGGTTTCGATGATCGTAAAGGTGTCACGAACCACACCCACCACGATCAAAAGACCGGCAGCGGAGATCACGAAGAGGGTTGATTGAGAGATCGGCAAGATCGCACCCAATATAAAGGGCAACACAGCGACAAACCCAAGGAAGAATGCGCCCGGGAAGGTGATGCGGCGCTGCACTTTGGTAAGGTATTTCTGGGTTGGGCCACCACGGACGACACCCGGAATTTGTGCACCCTGCCTCTTGAGCGTTTCACCATAATTCTGCTGGGTGAAAAGAACGTCTGTGTAGAAGAAACTGAAGGCTACAACCAGGACAAAATAGACCACGGGATAGATCCAACCGGTTGAACCGCTGAAGTTTGAATAGATCCAATACCAAAAACCAGATGTTTTCTCTCCGACAAACCAGCTTGCCAGCAAAGCCGGAAAAGACAAGAAAGTTTGGGCGAAGATCAAGGGGATCATGCCGGCCATGTTGACCATGAGGGGCAGATTGCTGCGCACCGGCATAGACATGCGGTTGCCCACCCTGCGACCAGGGAAAAGGACCGGAACGTTCCTTCGTCCTTGCTGAACGAAAACGATGGCGAAAATCGTCAAAGCCAGGATGACGATCATCAATAAAAGCTGCCACCATCCATCTTGTTTATTGCCAAGAATACCAAACAGTTTGGTCGGAATTCTAGAAATGATACCGGCAAAGATGATCAAAGAAAGGCCTTGATTTGGTATACCAAATTCTGAGATAAGCTGCCCCAGCCAGATACCAAACATGGTACCGGCCACCATGCTCACCAATAAGGTGATGGTTGGCAAGAAAGATTCACCGGTAAAGCCAAAGGGGGTGTTCAACACCGAACCTGTTTGGACCATGGTATTGAAGATGTTCACCTGGCCGATCGCGGAAAGGAAGGCCATGGGAATGGTCAGCATGGTGGTCCATTTTTCCATGAGCACACGACCTTCACGCGGATTGTCTTTCAAACGCCTTTCAAGCGCAGGGATGATCGGTGTTAATAACTGGATGATAATTTGTGCGGTGATGTAAGGATACACACCCATCGCCAAAATTGAAAAGTTGGAGATGGTACCACCGGAAAGCAGGTCCAGAAGGTTGAAAAGCGATGCGCCCGGTGACGTTGAATTTGCCAGTTGGCTGAGAACTTCCCGATTGATGCCAGGTACTGGTATATTGGCTGCAAGTCGGTAGATGATCAGCAACAGGATGGTAATGATTAGTTTTTTTCTGATATCTTGTGACGTCCAAAGATAACGCCAAGCTGATCGCTTCATAAAAACTCTCCTTGGGTGGCGATTAGGCGATCAATTCGATCTTGCCGCCTGCTGCTTCAATTTTCGCCCGGGCAGATTTTGATACGCGCGCGACCTGAACGGTCAGAGCCACTTTTACTTCTCCGCGGCCAAGAATGACGACGGGGTTTTTAGGTTGATGAAGTAATCTGGCATCGGTTAGGGTAGCCTGTGAGACGACGCTACCAGCCGCAAACCTTTCAAGTTGATCCAGGTTGATCTCGTTATACTCCACCTGCGCAGGAGGGGTAAACCCTTCACCACGGATGAATGGGAGACGGCGGAAAAAGGGCAGATTACCGCCCTGGCGGTAAAGATGTCCGCCAAAACCGGCACGCGAAGATTGTCCTTTGGTGCCACGACCGGCAGTCTTGCCTTGACCGGCCGAAATACCCTGGCCTTTTCGTTTGCCTACCTTTTTTGCGCCAATATTAGGCATGAGGTCATGTAGTTTCATTTCGCTTCCTGCTCTTCCACTTGTACAAGATGGTTGACTTTGCGCAACATTCCCTGCAGAACCGGGCCATCTTCATGTTCAACACTTTGGTTCACACGACGAAGTCCCAATGCGCGAATTGTACCTTTGTGTTTTTCTGAATATCCGATCACACTGTGAACTAACGTGATGGTGATTTTTTTGGCGGTTTCTTTTTTCTTAGCCATTGTTCCTCCGCTCCCAATACGGCAGAAGTTCTTTAACAGATTTTCCGCGATGGGCTGCTTCAACTTCCGGAGATTTTAATTGCTCGAGCGCGTCAAATGTGGCTTTTACAACGTTCAAAACGTTCGCGCTACCAAGCGACTTGGTGAGAATATCATGCACACCGACGGCTTCAAGAACGGCGCGAACACCACCACCAGCGATAACACCAGTACCGGCGGACGCAGGTTTAAGCAAAACCACTGCGCCGGCGCATCTTCCAACTACCTCATGTGGGATGGTGGTGTTTGAAAGAGTAACGTGGCTGATGTTTTTATGCGCCCTTTCGGTAGCCTTCCGCATCGCATCGGGCACGGCATTGGCTTTGCCAATTCCAATACCCACTTTTCCGTTGTTATCACCGATCACGATGGTAACGCGGAACTGAAAGCGGCGACCACCTTTCACTACTTTTGCAACACGAGCGATCTCGATCACACGCTCGTCGTATTGTTGGTCTAATGGTTGATAATCCATACTCTCCATATTAAGGCCCTCTTTCTTTTCTTATGCCCTAAAAATCCAGGCCAGCTTCACGGGCTGCGTCAGCCAGGGCTTTTACACGCCCTCCATAACGAAAACCACCACGATCAAAGACAACTTGTGAGATGCCCTTGCTTTTGGCGCGTTTGGCTACCAGCTCCCCAACGAGGCGAGCCTGTTCAACTTTTTTCAGGCCATCCACCTTGCCATGGAGTTCACGATCAATGCTGGAGGCAGCGGCGAGGGTCGTTCCGGTTTCATCATTGATAACCTGAACATAGATCTCTGCCAGACTGCGAAATACACTCATGCGTGGTCGCGCATCTGTGCCGTGCACAAATTTGCGAACACGAAGGTGACGACGAATTCTTGCTTCAGTGCGATTATTCTTTGCCATATGCACTCACCTACTACTTTCCACCTTTACCCTTACCGGCTTTACCAGCTTTTCGGCGAATTCTTTCACCTTTATAGCGGATCCCTTTGCCAAGGTAAGGTTCGGGCGGGCGAATCTTGCGAATATCAGAGGCCAGTTGGCCAATTACTTCATTATCATATCCACACACCTTGACAAGGCGGGTTTTGCTGTCAATTTCAAAGGAAATTCCTTCGGGCGGATCGATAACAAAAGGATGTGAGTAGCCGACATAGAGAACCAGTTTTGGTCCATCCATCTCGACCCTGTATCCGACGCCATCAACTTCGAGCTCAGTCACAAATCCGGTGGAAACACCGGTGACCATGTTATTGATCAGGGCACGCGTGGTGCCGTGCAGTGAACGGACGAGTGCCAATTCTGAGCTTCTGGTAACAATAATCTGATTGTCCTCCAGTGTGATACCAACTTCAGGTGAGAAGCTACGCACCATTTCACCTTTTGGACCTTTCACACGGACCTCAGAGCCAATAATTTCAACATTTACTGACTCTGGAACAGTCACTGGTAATCGACCTATACGAGACACGTTTCTATCCTCCTTGATTCCACGGGTTACCAGACCTTGCAGAGGATCTCGCCGCCAACTCCCAGTTGACGGGCTCTCTGTCCGGTCATGACACCCTTGGGAGTGGATAGGATCGCGATGCCCATCCCTGATAATACCCAGGGGATATCCTGTTTTTGTGTATAGACACGTCTGCCTGGTCTGCTGATGCGTTGAAGACCAGTGATCACCGAAGCGCGTTGTCGGCGTTCACCAACGTATTTCAGTTTAACCCTTAAGGTTTTCATACCGGGTTTTTCAGCTTCGACAACTTCATATCCTTCAACAAAGCCTTCCTCTTTCAAAATTCTGGCGATTTCCACCTTAATTTTGGATTGAGGCATGGCCACAACTGATTGGCTGGCCATCGTGCCATTCCGGATACGGGTCAACATATCTGCAATTGGATCATTAACACTCATGTTTCTTCCTCCGAGCTGGCTATTTACCAGGATGATTTTGTAACGCCAGGGATCTTGCCTTCGAGAGCTAACTCTCTAAAGCAAATACGGCATAACCCAAACCGACGCATATATCCACGAGGTCTGCCACAGCGTTTGCAGCGATTTCGAACCTGGTAAACGTATTTCCGTCGTAGTTCACGATATTCCATGCATTTAGATGCCATATTAATCCTTCCTGAACGGCATGCCGAGCATTTGCAGCAAGGCCAGGGCTTGTTCATCTGTCGTGGCGCTGGTAACAATAGTGATTTCCATTCCACGGACCTTGTCAACTTTATCGTATTCGATCTCGGGGAAGATGATCTGTTCTTTCAACCCGAGTGTATAGTTTCCGCGACCGTCAAATGAATTCGGTGAAATACCTCTGAAGTCTCTTACACGAGGAAGCACGATGTTCATCAATCGATCCAGGAAAGCCCACATCTTGTCTCCGCGCAACGTGACTGCAGTACCAATGGCACGACCTTCACGAAGCTTAAAGTTGGCGATGCTTTTGCGCGCCTTTGTGATAACAGGTTTTTGACCGGTGATGGTGGTAAGATCGGTAACCGCGGCATCCAGCGCTTTGGGGTTATCCATGGCTTCACCAAGTCCAATATTCACCACAACCTTCATGATGCGCGGGATCTGCATGACGTTATCAAGACCCAATGATTTCATCAAGGCCGGGGAAACTTCTTTTTGATACTTGTCTCTCATAATATTCATAAATGCACTCTCCCTACGGCCTAATCGTCAATCATGACGCCGCATTCTTTGCAGACGCGTTTGGTTTTATTATCTTCACGAACGAGTTGAATCTTGGTGGGCTTGTTGCATTTTTTACAAACGATCATCACGTTTGAGATGCTGACAGGTGCCTCAAAACGCACCTTGCCCGGATTCACTGTTCGACCCTGTGATTGAACTTGCCGTTGGTGTTTCGTGCGCAAATTAATGCCTTGCACGACCACCCGTTCTTCCTGGGGGATGACTTTGATCACTTCACCACGCTTGCCTTTATCGTCCTGCTGGCCGCTGATGACTTCAACCTGATCACCTTTGCGTATCTTGAGTTTCATTTGATCGCTCCTAATTTCCTGTTCTAAAGCACTTCCGGGGCAAGCGAAACGATCTTCATAAAGCCCTTTTCACGCAATTCACGTGCAACAGGACCAAAGATACGTGTACCCTTTGGATTTTGACCGTCAACATCCAGAATCACCGCTGCATTGTCATCAAAGCGGATTGACGAACCGTCTTCGCGCTGCCACTCTTTGGAAGTGCGTACGATAACAGCTTTAACAATATCGCTTTTCTTGACAGAACCCTGCGGTGCGGCGGATTTAACGGTGGCGATAACAATATCACCCACTCTACCGAATTTGCGGGTGGAACCGCCAGTCACATGGATGACCAGCAGCTCTCGCGCTCCGGTGTTGTCAGCAACCTTGATGCGGCTCTCCTGCTGGATCATTCAACAACCTCCTCGCTAACCACGTCGATGGTCTTGCCCTCGCGTTTAACGATGGATTCAACAACCCATGCTTTTTCTCGTGAGATCGGCGCGCTTTCAACCACGACGACCACATCTCCGATATTGCAGCCTAACAGATCATGTGCTTTAACCTTGGAAGATGCATGCACGACTTTTCGGTAAAGTGGATGGCGGTAAGTACGATCCACTTTTACCACAACGGTTTTCATCATTTTATTGCTGGTGACCGTTCCGGTCATTCGCCGTCGAGTGTTCATTTTTCACCTTCCACATTGATACCAAGTTCACGTTCGCGCAAGATGGTTTTGAATCCTGCGATCTGGCGCCGGGTGATTTTTAAACGACTGGTATCGGTTAATTGACCTGTAATAACTTGAAATCTCAGGTTCATTAATTCCTGCTGAGCATCCGCCAGTTTGGTTTGAAGCTCACCTAAAGATAGGAGTCTCATCTCTTTGGTTTTCATAAGCTCTCTCCCGCAGGCTGATTGCGAGCAATAATCTTGGTTTTGATCGAAAATTTATATGAAGCCTGCTTTAAAGCCGCGACTGCTTCTTCGTGTGCAAGTCCGCTGATCTCAAACATAATTCTGCCCGGTCTCACTACTGCAACATAATACTCCACGCCACCTTTTCCTTTACCCATACGGGTTTCAGGAGGACGATGGGTGTATGGTTTATCAGGGAAAATTCTGATCCATACTTTACCGTGGCGTTTCATCGCGCGGACAATGGTACGGCGGCTCGCTTCGATCTGACGGGCAGTCACCCAGCCTGGCTCAACGGCCTGCAAGGCATACTCACCGGATGTCATTTCTGAACCGCGTAACGACCTTCCGGTCATACGGCCGCGCATTTGCTTTCGCCATTTTACTCTTTTTGGCATCAACATAGCTGCTACCTCTTTCGCATTTCCCAGGTTTCAATACTGGGGTAGAGTCTATTCACTAACGTACACACCTTCAGTGGATTCAACATTCTCTTCCACTGTTGGCAAAACTTCGCCTTTGTATACCCAAACCTTAACACCGATCCGGCCGTAGGTTGTCAGCGCTTCAGCGCGAGAAAAATCAATGTTGGCGCGCAAGGTCTGCAAGGGCACACGGCCTTCACGCAGCCAAACGATTCTCGCCATTTCTGCTCCACTCAAACGACCGGAAACAGAAACCTTGATACCTTCTGCGCCTTGACGCATGGCTTGCTGCAGGGCACGTTTCATGGCACGTCGATAACTCACGCGCCTTTCAATCTGCCCGGCGATGTTTTTGGCAACCAACAATGCGTCACAATCTGGATCCTTGATCTCTTTGATTTCGAGATCGATCTTTTTGCCAGTGAGCGCCTCGAGGTCAGTGCGAATTTTCTTGACAGAATCACCTTTTCTGCCGATCAAGATCCCTGGTTTGGCAGTGTGAACTGAAACCTTAACCTTGCCGGGGAACCTCTCGATTTCAACAGCAGAAATTCCTGCTTTCTCGGCTTCTTTACTGACCATTTCACGAATGACAATGTCCTGATGAAGCTGGTTGCGATAATCTGCACCTTCAGCAAACCATCTGCCTTCCCATGGCTGGTTGATTCCGAGACGAAAACCTATTGGATGTACTTTTCGACCCATAATTTCTCCTGGTGTCTTTTTCATGGGAGTAGAGAAACTCTACTCCTCTCGAATTTACTCTTTTTCTCTCAACACGACTGTGATGTGAGAAGATCGCTTCAGCAACGGTTTAAACCGGCCGCGGGCACCAAAACGGCGCCATTTTCTGGTCGGCGCTTCATCCGCAGTGATCTTGTAAACAAAGAGGTCGTCCCGGCTGACGCCAAAATTCTCTTCGGCATTGGCAACGGCTGACTGGATCAACTTGCCGACATGAACGGCCGCCAGCTTGTTGGCGAACTTTAATGTCGCGAGTGCGTCAATGGCGCTTTTCCCACGCACCATATCAACCACAAGGCGGGTTTTTTGCGCAGAGACACCACAATTTTTTAATTCGGCGCGAATATCAGTAGCCATATCTATTTCGCTCCACTGGATCTCTCGGAGGCGTGCCCGCGGAAATGGCGGGTAGGAGCAAATTCTCCCAATCGATGGCCCACCATGTTTTCGGTGATGTAAATGGGCACATGCCTGCGTCCGTCATGAACTGCAATGGTATGCCCAACCATTTGAGGAAAGATCGTGCTTGCCCTGCTCCAGGTACGCAACACTTTCTTTTCATTTTTGGCATTCATTGCTTCAATTCTCTTCAAAAGCTTGGGGGCCACGAACGGCCCTTTTTTAAGCGATCTCGACATATTCTCGTCCTTCTTTCTCGATGAAGATCAACTTCGCATCTTATCGATTACCGGAATTCCGGCGTCTCACAATATACTGGTCGCTGCCCTTGTTTCGGCGAGTACGATACCCACGCGTGGGTTGACCCCAAGGGGATTTCGGACCGGGCATACCGGCAGGTTGTCTGCCTTCACCACCACCATGTGGATGGTCGCGCGGGCTCATCGCAGTGCCGCGGACGGTTGGCTTGATACCCATATGGCGTTTGCGTCCCGCTTTTCCGAGCTTGATGTTACTGTGATCCGAATTGCCGACCTGTCCAACTGTAGCGTAGCATTTTTGCCTGATCAGGCGAACTTCTCCGGAGGGCATACGAATCTGAGCGTAATCGCCTTCTTTGGCCAGTAATTGAGCTGAAGTACCCGCGGAGCGGACAAGTTGTCCACCACGGCCTTCTTTCATCTCAATATTGTGGATCATGGTACCCACGGGGATGCTTGAGATCGGAAGGCTGTTACCAGGACGAATTTCAGCGTCCGGTCCGGCCATGATCGTATCATCCACTTTCAAACCAAGAGGAGCGATGATGTACCGCTTTTCTCCATCCGCGTAAACCAATAACGCGATACGCGCCGTGCGGTTGGGGTCATATTCAATCGCTGACACACGGGCAGGAATGCCCAGCTTGTTGCGTTTGAAATCAATGATACGGATGAATTGACGTTCGCCACCTCCCTGGTGTCGAACAGACACACGGCCTTTGTTATCGCGGCCGGCATGAGCCTTTCGTAACACGATCAGTGATTTTTCAGGAGTATCTTTCGTGATCTCATCGAAACCATACCCTGTCATATTACGACGGCTGGGGGTTGTAGGTTTATAAATCTTGATAGCCATTACTCTACCCCTTCAAAAATCGAAATTCTGTCTTCAGCCTTCAGGGTCACCATCGCTTTTTTATACTGCGATTTTGAAATGGCCATCCGACGGCTGCGCCCTTTGCGTTTCATCTTTGCAGGCATGTTCATAATATTTACACGCACGACCTCAACATCAAAGATCTTTTCAACCGCATCCTTAACCAGGGTTCGGTTGGCATCGTTGGCAACTTCAAAAACGTACTGATGCAGTTTGTTCACCAGATAATTGGTTTTTTCAGTCACGATCGGACGGCGGAGTACTTCATAAATGGAGCTCATTTTTCTCCTCCTATCCCAGGTTAGCCTTGATCAGGTCAAGGGCGGCAACCGGTATGATTACTTTATCGAAAACCATCAAATCCCTTACATTAAGGTAGTTGGCATACAACACCTTGGCATCGGGGATGTTATTGGCTGAACGTTGAATACTCTCATAGGCTTCAACGGCCGGGATCAACAGTAAAGCGGATGAATCGCCAACCAGTGAATTTAAAGCGCTTGCCATGATGCGGGTTTTCGGTTCTGAAATTTTCAATTCGTCAACGACCACAACCATTGATTCTGACGCCTTGACGCTTAAGGCCGAACGCAAAGCTGCTCTACGCATTTTTTGCGGCATCGCCTGCGCATACGATCTCATGTGCGGGGTATGGATCTTGCCGCCGCCTTTCCATTGCGCAGATCGCGTTGAGCCTTGACGGGCACGACCAGTTCCTTTTTGTCTCCAGGGCTTCTTTCCTCCGCCGGCAACAAAACTCTTGGTCTTGGTTTCATGCGTTCCAAGATGAGCGTTCGCCATTTGACGAACAAAAGCCTGGTGCATGAGATCAATATTTATAGGGGCTTCAAAAATCTCAGCAGGCAATTCTACCTTGCTGACCTTTTTGCCTTCCATGTTTAAGACTTCTACTTCCATTGTCATTTGCTCCCTTTGTCCAGGTAAACGGTTCTGCAAGATGCCTTACATCTTACGCGATGCGTTAATGATAACCAGACCGCCGCGCGCGCCAGGAACTGATCCGTTTACGCCAATGACGTTCCGTTCAGCATCGACCAGGACAACTTTCAGGTTTTGTGCAGTCACGGCAACATCGCCCATATGGCCTGGCCTGCGGGAACCTTTATAAACTCGACCTGGTGTCGTGGTGGCGCCATTCGATCCGGGGGCTCTCAGCCGGTCAGATTGACCATGGCTTTTTGGCCCGCCGCGGAAGTGATAGCGTTTCACACCACCGGCAAACCCCTTACCTTTACTGACGCCGGCAACATCCACCTTTTCGCCAACAGAGAATTGATTTACATCCACTTTGTCGCCCTCATTGACCTCGATTTCCTTGGAACGGAATTCGCGCAGGTATTTGAGAGGAGGAAGGTTGTTGCGCTTGAGGTGACCAATTTCACCACCTGCCAAGCGTTTCGGCTTTACTTCTTCGTATCCCAACTGGACGGCTGAATACCCTTCGGTGTCAACACGTCTGATCTGGGTAACGAAGCATGGCCCAGCTTCGATTAGCGTGACAGGTAGCGCCGCGCCATTTTCATCGAAAATCTGGGTCATGCCGATTTTCTTTCCGATCAGCCCTTTAAACATCTCAGTTGTTCTCCTTCAATTTATATGTTTGGGACTGTCAACCTGGGCTTGGTTGCATCATCCCTGCACAACTCAGTCAGTAGACCGCTGCGGCACTATTGATTTTTGTCTGGTGCGCTCACGACTCCACTCTTGAATTGCCTTTTATGGGTGGAACCCAAAACCTTGCTATTATACCGCAAAAAGCGGATAACGCCAGGTGTATTGCTAACTTTTAAGGTGATCTACCGAAATCACAAATCGAATTCGCGGTAATTACTTTAGATCTTTATTTCGATATCGACGCCGGCCGGCATGTTCAAGCGCATCAGCATGTCGATCGTTTTTGAATCCGGATCCAAAACATCGATGAGACGATTGTGGGTCCGAATTTCAAAATGCTCATGTGAGTCTTTATCAATAAAAGAGGAGCGTCTCACGGTGAATTTTTCGATTCTGGTCGGCAACGGCACAGGTCCTACGACCTGAGCACCACTGCGTTCAGCTGTCTCGACGATCCGTTTCGCGGATTGGTCGAGCACACGATGATCATAAGCCTTCAAGCGAATTCGAATTTTTTGTTTTGCCATCATATTCTACCTATGCAATAATT
>CAZNAF010000019.1:0-36384 GCA_964570925.1 uncultured Anaerolinea sp. | reverse complement strand
CGGCTTCTTCCATAGCCTTGGGGGCGCAGGCTGCCAGTACCAACACGAGGCACATAAGTAAGGACACTACGAGTAAAATACTTTTTTTCATACGTCTCTCCTCCAAATTTGAATGGTTTGGATCTCATTGCACTTGCTTACAATCACAAATCTCCTCAATACAAGTCTTATAAAACACCTCCTTAAGAGTTTTCCCGGGAAAAGCAGGATTCTATTTGTTTTGTTATCTCTTCTTTCTTGTTCGGAATACGACATAAGCAACAGCTGCAATGATGATGATTCCCTGCACTGCATCCCTGTATGGCTTTGGCAAACCCAACAGATTAAGCAGGTTAAAGATCGCTTCCATCGTAAACGCGCCAAAAATTGCGTTGGGGATAGATCCTTTTCCACCACTCAGAGATGCTCCCCCCAAAACACAGGCCGCAATGGATTGCATTTCCAGACCATCACCTGTTGTTGTATTCACGCCTCCGGTCCCGCCAATCAATATCCCCGCAATCACTGCGAGTACGGAAGAAAAGATGTATGTCAAGATCCGGACCGTTTTTACCTTCGCACCGGAGAATTTTGCGGCATTCACGTTGTCTCCAATGGCTAGAACCTGCTTGCCAAAATTTGAACGATGAAAAGCATAGAAAGTTAGGCACGCGATCACCAGCAAGACGATCAAGGCAATTGGAAACCTACCCACGAGGGGGACATTTTCAATATAGTTACGTCCAAAAAAGCGCCAATTATCCGTTAAATAACCTCGCGGCGCGCCCCCAATCCAATACAAAGCCGCTCCATTCACCAATAACATCATTCCGAGAGTGGTTATAAATGAAGGCACCTTCAAGTAGCTGACAATAAGTCCATTCATCAAACCGATCAACACTCCTAACCCCAGCATGATGAAGATCGAACTTGCAGCCTTTGTGGGATCGTTTTCCAACAACAGGGTGCTGCCCAAAACAACAAAAGTAACCGTTGAGCCGATGGACAGGTCAAAACCTCCTGAAGCCAGAACCATGATCTGGCCAATCGCAAGGATCGCCAGAGGAGAAACACGTCGCAAATAAGACATGATCCCATTTGCGGTTTGATATGAATCACTGATCAACCCCAAGGTGATAAAGACAGCAAAAAAGATAGGGTATATGGGTGGTATTTTTCTTAAATATTTAAGAACAGTGAACAAAACATTTGAAAAATTCAAGCGAGAGTTTACAGTATCTGTTGTCATTTGATTTCCTTCTTAAGCTACTTCTTTCTTTGAAAAGTACGTGTAACTTGCGACAGCAAAAACAACGATCGCCCCACGAAGAATGTTCTTTAAGTAAGGATTCACTCCCAATTGATTGAACAACGTGTCTAAAAATCCAAAAATAAGAACGCCTGCGAGTGTTCCCCATACTCCACCCTTACCACCAGCGAGCGTCGTACCACCAATCACGGTTGTAGCAATTGATTCAAGGTCATACAATCCATCCGGGCCTGCCCAAGGTGAACCAGATTGCATTCTGCTGACAAGAAAAATTCCTGTCAAAACTGCTGTCATACTGCAAATAATATGAGCAATGATCACGACCCGATCTGTTCGCAGCCCAGAAAGACGGGCAACTTCAAGATTTCCCCCCACTCCATATAGGTGGGCTCCAAATTTCGTTCTCGATAAGATCAACCAACCTGCAACAACAACCAAGAGCAACACAATCACCGAGACAGGAATAGGACCTATGGTGTTATAGCCAAATCCAGTAAAACTCTTTGGAACGCTTCCCATGATATAGTTCGTAAACGTTGAATTGATGATCCCCTTAATGATCAAACTCATACCCAGCGTGGCAATAAATGAATTAATGTGCAGTTTTGTCACCAGGATGCCATTCATCAATCCGACCACTGCGCCGAGTGCAAAAACTACTATTATCGCTTTCGGAACATTGTTGGCGTCACCTTGCATCATGAATGATGAAATTACTGAAGTCAGACTGATAACATAAACAACCGAAAGGTCAATCGATGCGCCGATGATCACAAACGTTTGACCTACAGCAACAATTCCCAAGGCAACTGAACGGACTATGATGTTGATCAAAATTCCCTGATTGGTGAAGATCTGCCCGTCAGAAAAGATCAGATCCAGCAAACCGCCAACAAGAAATATCACCACAAGGAATATGTAAACTGGAGGAATTCGAACAGAATAAAATAGCCTTTTCAATGAATTATTTGTTATTGAAGAACTTTTCATCATTTTTGTCCCTTCCAGACATGGTTTCATCAAAACTTTAATAATCTCTTGCGCTCGTTGCCATCTTCATGATCTCTTGTTCACTGGATTTTGAAGGAAGTTCACCTTGAATTTGTCCATCCCAAATTACCAGGATACGGTCGCTCATACCAATAATTTCCGGTAACTCAGAAGAAATCATCAATACCGCAATTCCATTTTTGGTTAATTCACGGATAAGATCGTGGATGCTGGCTTTTGATTCCACATCAATCCCTCGTGTAGGTTCATCAAAAATAAAAACATCCACATCTGCGGCAAGCCATTTTGCTAAAACAACCTTTTGTTGATTCCCGCCACTCAGGAATTGAACCTCACGGTCATAGGTGTCTGTTTTAATATCCACTTGATTTCCAAGTTTTGTAACCAAATTTCCAGACCTCTTAACCCCATCCTTGATCAAGGCTCCGAAAACTGACTGGACAGACCTGACTGTAAACAGAATATTGTCACGAATTGATTGTTGCGGAAGAATTCCTTCAGATTTTCTGTCTTCGGTCACAAATCCAAATTTATGATTGATGGCTTGCAGAGGGCTTTTAATGTTAATTACTTTGCCACGTAATTCAACTTGGCCAGTTTTAAAGGGTTCAATTCCAAAAAGAGCTTGAGCCAGTTCGGTTCTGCCTGAACCTTGAAGCCCAGCTATGCCTAATACCTCACCTCTGTGCAACTCAAAACTGATATTTTTCAGGAAATGATTCGATGCATTCTTAACTTTAAGAACAACTTCTCCAAAATCGTTCGGATCTCCCAAAGGCGGAAAATAATGATCAAGCGATCTGCCCACCATTAGAAACACAACATCTTCGGGTTTAACATTTTTTGTCACAACTGTATCAATAAACTGACCATCCTTTAGGATGGAGATCTTGTCAGAGATATTAAATACTTCTACAAGCCTGTGCGAAATAAAAATGATCGCCATACCACGCTTTTTTAGTTTATTGATCAGGTCGAATAACAACTTCACTTCAGAGAAAGTCAAAGCAGCGGTTGGTTCATCCATAATCAGAACTTTTGCGTTAAATGAAATTGCCTTGGCGATCTCAACAAGCTGCTGTTCGGCTACAGATAGTTCACATATAAACGCGGTTGGAGAAATAATTTTTTCTATCCCGATCTCCCTTAAGATCTCCTCCGCCTGCTTATTCATCTTTCTCACATCAATGAAACCCAATTTCGATGATTCTCTTCCAAGAAAAATGTTGTATGCCACTGTGCGATCAGGTAGCAGATTAAACTCCTGATAGATAATGGAAATTCCCTGGTTCTGTGCGATTTGTGGATGCGAAAAACTAACTTTTTCGCCACCAAAGAAAATATCACCTGAATCGGGTATATATGCGCCTGAAAGGACCTTCATTAATGTTGATTTTCCAGCCCCGTTCTCGCCTACCACCGCATGGACTTCGCCTGGCATAAATTGTAATGAAACGTTATCCAAAGCCACAACACCCGGAAATCGTTTGCATATCTTTCTGACCTCCATCAGAGGTGCTTCGGAAACACTTGTTTCTTCTTTCTGTTTTTGGACTTCTGTCATTGTTTCCTCTTTCTGAAACTTCTCTAGATCAAACTCGAATCAAAAACAGTGATCACTTCTAACAATTCAACTCAAAAAATTGGACCTGGCGTAAACTCAAAATGCCGTAACAAAGATATTCACAAGGTATGATCAATGGCTATTACGCCCAGAACATTTCACCAGGTGGTTCGACACAGACTGTTTCCCTCAACGCGTTTATCCCTTTTGATAACCCTTCATCAAAGGACATCATTCCGTCTTCATGTTCAATTGATATCACATGGTCATAACCAACCAGACGAAGCGCGCTGACAATATCTTTCCAAACTTTAAGGTCATGACCGTAACCAATGGTTCGAAAAGTCCATGATCGGTGAGGAAGATCTGTGTAGGGTTTATGATCATTACAACCATTTATGGAAACATTTTGTGGATCCACATAACAATCTTTGGCATGAACATGGACGATGGCATCTCCAAGTTGACGGATTGCTGCCACCGGGTCAACACCGTTCCAGAAAAGATGGCTAGGGTCAAAATTACACCCCAAATGATTTCCACAGGCTTCTCGTAATCGTAAAAAGGTCTCAACATTGTAAACAAGCATCCCGGGATGCATCTCGATGCCGATCTTTGTATTGTGCTGTTGAGCAAACTGCGCGGCAGATCTCCAATAGGGAATCCCAACTTCATTCCACTGATAATCCAGGATCTGTAAAAAGTGCGGTGGCCATGGACAAGTAACCCAATTGGGGGTTTTATCAGTGGATGATCCAGCCGGTAAACCTGACAATACATTCACAACAGGCACCCCGCATTTTTCAGCCAGGAGAACGGTTTTTCTGAAAATTTCATCAGACGCGATGCGCACTTGCGGGTCTGGCCCAATGGGGTCCCAATGACAGCTGAATGCGCTGATCTTCATTTCACGCGATTCAATTTGGCGCAAATAATTGGCCAGCTTTTCATCGCTTGCCAAAAGGTCATCGATTAGACAATGGCGTGAACCTGGCAATCCCCCTGTACCGATCTCCACTGCCGTGGCACCAAGAGAAAGGATCCTATCAAGGGCCTTTTCAAACGGTAACTGCTGAAGGACTACTGAAAATACGCCAATTCTCATTTTGATCTCCGCATCAGATTTTCAAAAAAATTACACAAGTTTGTCCTGCTCGCGGCGCAGCTTGACCACCACTTCGTCTTCATTTAACTCCACATCATCCCATGTGATGATCTCGCCCGCTTTGACTGGTCTCAAAATTTTTGCATCAGGGGCCAACCCGGTTGGCAGGGCTTTTATTTGTCTGGCCGTCTCCGCCGTTTCAATTTGTCCATAAAATGTGTAGCCGCCGAAGGTATCAAGTTTCTCCCCGGGCTTCAGATCTCTTTTAGCCGTGGTGATGGATTCTGCAACCGGTTTTTCTTTCGGAACCAGCGTTGTTTGGCGATAAAGATATGCCCGCGCCACTGATATGGGAGCCTCAAGAAACCACAGATGATATGGACGGAAAAAGGTATAGTAATAACCGTTTCCTACTTTTAGATATTCAAGATCTGATTGGATACGTTTGTCATCGACCCTAACCGTTATAAAAACGCCGCCACTCATGGCATTGCCTTGCACAAAATCAACCGTATTTGGATGGTCAATAATTCCCCCATCTTCTTTTAAGGAGAATATTTTTGAGATCGTCGATTGATCCGCTTCAGGCCCAATCATGCTGCGTTTTTGAGGCCGGCATCCCGTCGCGTTTGCTGCACATGCCATTTCGAACATGGTTTTTGAGCCATCAACATAGGATGCAACCTGAAAAGGATCTTTGTCGGCTTTTCGGGCAGAGTCTGCAACTGTATCAGGGGTAGCAGCAGGGTTTAGAGGGTTGTTCTTGCCTTTCCCGATTACTATTGGTGTATACCCTAATGTCGTGACAAAATCCCAAAGTTCCATCAAACAACCTGGTTCATCACCAGAGGAAACCGTGTAGAGAATCCCTGCTTCGTCAGATTTTTTCTTGAGTATTCGACCAACCGTAACATCCGCTTCAATGTTCACCATCACAACATCCTTGTGATACTGGATGCAGCTATAAGCGGTTTCCGCTCCTGACGCTGGATATGGTGTGGCATCGGATACGATATCGATCGCGTCCAATTGCGCAGCAAGGCTATAGGATCCGGTCACAACCTTTTTCCCATTTCGCAGGGCATCCATGGCAATTCCTGGAGAGTTCACTTCCACAATCTGATCAGGCTGAATGCCTGTGTCAGTGAAAGATTTTTTCGCCAATTCCACTTCCGGATCGGCGATCAAGTCCACACGCATACCCGTGATGTGAGAAAGTGCCTTCACATAACCGCTTCCGAGCCAACCTGCTCCGCTAACACCCAAACGGATTGATCTGCCTGATGCGTGCAGTTTTTCCAATTCTTCGAAAATCATTTTTTACCTGCCCTTTTTGCCTGATACGCTTCCACACAAGCCAGGACGATATCATCTGAGGTCAGGTGATATTTCACTAATAGGTCCGTGGGATCAGCTGATTCAACATAGGTATCAACCAAGCCTACAAATCGCATGGGTACTGGAAATTTCTCAGACACGATCCGGGCTATGTTACTTCCCATGCCCCCGGTAAGAAGGTGCTCTTCGGCAGTCACAATTGCGCCCGTCTCCCTGGCTGCTTTTTCGATCGCCTCCAGGTCCATGGGGCGCAAGGTATGAAAATCGAGTATCCGGACCTGAATTCCCTTTTCCGCTAAAATCACGGCGGCATCCAAAGCTGCTGCAACCATGATGCCGTTGGCGATGATCGTGAGATCCTTTCCTTCGCGGACAGTATTTGCTTTTCCAATTCTGAAAGGCACTTTTCCTTGAGGATAAATATGTGGCATAGCAACCCGGCTTGAACGCAACCAAACAGGCCCCACAAAATCGGTGACGGCTTTGACTGCCACCATCATCATGCCAGGGTCACTGGGTACTACCATCGTCATGGTTGGCAATCCACCAACAAGGGCAAAATCTTCAATCCCCATCTGGGTTGGACCGTCTTTTCCCAAGGTGATACCGCCATGACTCCCTAAAATCTTGGCATTGATCTTGGACATGGCAACCGCCAATCGAATTTGATCATACGCGTTACAAAGAAGAAAAGATGAAAAGCTTGTAATCCATGGGATAAGTCCGCAAGCTGCCAATCCGGCACCAATGCCAACAAGGTTGCTCTCGGCAATACCGATATTAAAGAAACGCTCCGGAAACGCTTTGCGAACGGTATCAGCCTTGGTGGAATTTGCCAGATCACCATCAAGGACGACAACCCGAGGGTTTTCAGTCGCTACCGCAAGAATTGCATCGCCAAAAATATCCCGCATTGGAACGCTGGGTTTGAGTCCTGCCAATTCACCTAGTTGCATAATATCTCCTCCTTGGCCTTAACTGCCAGTTCAGGAGTTAGGGCTCTGCCATGATATGTGTAGTCAGCTTCAACGAAAGAAACGCCTTTTCCTTTTACTGTATTGGCAATGATTATTTGAGGCTTGTCTTTAATTGTCTGAACGGTTTTATAAGCATTGATGAGAGCGTTCATGTCATGTCCATCCACTACAATGACATGCCAACCAAACGACTGCCATTTTTCAAGCAGGGGTTCAAGCCCCATTTCACGAGATACAGGCCCCATCTCTTGATATTTGTTATAGTCAAGGATCGCGGTCAGGTTGTCCGCTTTAAAATGTGAGGCCGACATGGCGGCTTCCCAAACCTGTCCAGCCTGACATTCTCCATCGCCAATCAAAACATAGACCCGATAATCCAAATTGTTTATTCTGCCTCCCAAGACATGCCCAACCCCCAGCGACAGGCCTTGTCCGAGCGACCCGGTGGTTGCCTCAACTCCCGGCATCAAGCCATAGATCGGATGTCCTTGAACAGGGCTGTTGATCTCGCGTAATTTAAAAATCATTTCTCGAGAGAAATAACCTGCTTTTGCCAAAAGGGGATATAACAGTGGAGCCGCATGCCCCTTGCTCATGATAAAACGATCCCGTGAAGGCCAATCCGGTTTCTTAGGATCATAATTAAGAATGCCGCCAAAAAACAAAGCAGTACAGATTTCAACACTTGAAAAGGAACTGGAAGGATGTCCTGAGCCGGCTTTGGTGGTGCTCTCAAGAATATCCAGGCGCAATTCACGCGCGATGCCAACCAACTCTGGAAATTCGAACTTAGTTTGTGTCATCTTGCAAAATACCTCCGATAAATAATGGTTTATTCTTCGATAATGGAACGTTCCTTAAGAAATTCAATTACCTCGATCTCAGTTGGCAGGGCCGGGATCACCCCGTGTTTGAGCGCAGTTAATGCTCCCGAGGCATTGGCGAAAGTAAAGATTTTCCTGATTTCACCCTCACTCAAGTCCAACTGATTATTTGCAGAACCGGCCAACCTTGAGAGCACAGCCCCCATGAACGCATCGCCGCAACCAATGGCATCAATAGTCTTTACTTCAAAAGGCGCCACCAATCCCCTTGCATTCGTAGTGAGAAAATAACTCCCATTTTTCCCGAGGGTGACCGCAACAAGCTTTATGCCTTGTGATAATAATTTCTCACCCCCCTGTTTTGGATCACGTGAACCGGTGAGTAACTCAAGTTCAACTTCATTTACTTTAACCAAATCAGCGAATGCAATCATTTTATTGGTTTGCATTATCGCGTCTGCCTGAGACCTCCAGAGTTTGGGTCGGAAATTCACATCATAAGAAATGATGACGCCGGAATTTTTTGCAGCTTCAGCGGCCATGAATTGGGCCGACCGTGCCGGTTCATCAACAAGCGTCAAAGAACTACAATGGAAAACTTGGGCGTTTTTTACCATTTGAAGATCAATATCTTCAGGTTTAAGACAAAGGTCTGCCCCGGGATTTCTATAAAAAATAAATTCTGCCGAGTTTTCATCTGGCATGGCGATGAAAGCCAATGTTGTCCTGGCCTTTTCGTCAACCCGCATTCCAGAAATCTCTACGCCGTTATGCTTCAGGGTTTCTATCAAAAAACTACCAAAAAAATCGTCTCCGACTTTGCCAATAAAACTGCTACTTTTTCCCAGACGAGCTAATGCAACCGCTACATTGGCACATGAGCCACCAGGATTAGGAAAGAATGAGGATACATTTACCAGTTTACGTCCCACCTCAGCCGGGAACATATCAATTAAAATTTCACCAAGGCAGACGATGCCCATATGATTCTCCGATCTAATCCCTTAATTCATTGTGAAGCGAATAACGGTCGCCTCGGAAATATAAGCGCAGGAATTCAATGGGCTGATCCAATTGATTAAAGGAAGTTCTTTCGATGAACAACAATGCCGCGTTTGCGGGAATTTGTAATATTTTTGCTGTTTCTTGCGGAGCATTGATGGCATGTATCTTTTGCAGCGCCCTGACAATTTTGATGCCATATTTTTTATCCAGCGTATCTCTCAAGGGCTGGATCGAAAAATCGGTTTCAAAAATCCCCGGACACAAGGAATTCACAATAAACGATTCTTCGATACACAAAGCTTCATGGTTTGCCAACCTTAACCGCTTAAGATAAGCAACCTGTTCATCGTCTCTTAGGTTCAGCGCTTTACAAACATCGTTGCTGGCTGGAACAATTTCTTCAGCAAGAATTCTTGTTTCAGGCACCAAACCCCTTCGATTCATGTCTTCGGTGAAACTGATGATACGGGCGAGGCCTTGTTCGAGAGTTGGTTCCGCGACAAAGGTACCCCTACCTTGCTGTCGATAGATCAATCCTTCACTTACCAGACGCTCCATAACCTGACGAATCGTTGCCCGGCTGACTTGATATTCAGCCATAAGTTCCATTTCCGTGGGAAAAAGAACACCGGAAGTCCAAACACCTTGTTGGATCTTGGACCTTAAAACTTCATAGATCTGTTGATGCAAGGGAATCCTGTTCACACGGCTTAAAGGAGTAATGTTCATCAGTGTTCCACCTTTTGACTTTTATTCGATCTCCTCATTTTTCCTCTATTCCCCCTTTATCGTGGTCCACTTCCCCGAGTCCTCTGAGACAGCCACCCCATCCAAAACCAATTGACAACGGTACCCATCATAAAAATCAGGATGGACTTGCTTCTTGCCTGGGATCGCGATCAACAGGTCAGCAATTTCGTGAATAAAAGTATGTTCCCAACCAATGATATGACCTGGCGGCCACCACGCATTAACGTATGGATGTTGATTCTCTGTAACCAAAATGTTGCGAAACCCTTGTTCAATGTTGGCATCAGAACGGGAGTAATACTCGAGCTCATTTAATCTTTCAAGATTGAAAACAAGGCTGCCTTCACTGCCAAATATTTCGAGACGCAGATAGTTTTTTCGTCCGGTGGCAAAACGACTGCATAAAAACGCACCCAAGGAACCGCACTCGAATTTAGCCAGGAAATACATGGCGTCATCAGCGGTGACATCGATCATATTTCCTTCGGAATTCTTCCTTTGTTTGATGAAAATCTCTTTTGCACCATTAACGGCTTCAATTTCACCAACAAGGAATCTCGCCAAATCCACGATATGGGCATTCATGTCTCCATGCGCACCAGAACCAGATTCTTTGACGTCATTTCGCCAAACATACGGAAAGTTAGGATCAACCAGCCAATCTTGATAATAGACTGCATTGAAATGGAACACCTTTCCGATTTTTCCCTCTTCGATCAATCTTTTTGCCAAGGCCAAGGCAGGCACGCGGCGATAATTGAATGCGACCATGCTGACAACCCCCGCTTCCTGAACCGCATCGAGCATCCTTTTGGCTTCTTGAGCATTTCGGGCCACAGGCTTTTCGCAAATTATATTTTTGCCGGCTTTCGCAGCAGCAACCGCGATGGCTTCATGTGTCGCGTTGGAAGTGCAAATATCAATAAGTTCAACATCAGAACGCTGGATGACCTTTTGCCAATCTGACTCAGTGTTATGCCAGCCAAAATTTTTTGAAAACCTGGCTAAATAGTCTTCTGGCTCCAACCCACAAGCGATTGTCATTTTTGGTTTTGATGGAAGATCAAAAAAAGTCGCGACATCCTTATAGGCATTACTATGTGCCCGTCCCATAAATGAAGTTCCGATTAAGCCAACACCTATCTCGCTCATAGTCACCTCAGCTCAGTATAATTTGTTATAATGTACGTACATTATAACGTTTTTAATCAGAATTACAATAGGCTGAATAAAAAAGAAACCTTAAATTTTTTCTTGCGGAAATCGGCCCAACCGGAGAATTGAGAGGACAAAATTAGTTATTGCACACGCCGGAGCGAGAGAATTCATCTGAAACGGTTCAATATTTAAAACAACTTTTTTACCAAAAACTGAAAACCTCCTGGTGTTTATCATGCGCTGATGATTTTCTCCTGAAGTTATAAAAAGGGGTTTTTTTACTAATTCCTCCATTTTTTAGTTAGCATGCACTGAAGCACATTTTCCATAATTTTTTAATACAATCCTGGTTGTCGGTATATTTGAAATCGATTATTACCATTCTGTTTATCCCGGTATTCATTTATTTCAAACTCAACTGGAAATAAAACGACCCCGGCCTGCGAACCTGAATTCGCCATAAACCGGAGTTTTGGGATGTATCGGACTTTATGAAATCAATATCCTTTTTCGGCAGGCGCGGTATCGGTGCCTTCGACGATCTTGATGACCGCGCTGGCGACAAATTGAGAGGGGCCAGTTGAATCAGCGCCCCATAAACAATTAAGAGATTCTTTCCAGTTGGTGGGTAATATCAAAAAAAAATCCCCTTGATTTCTCACTCAAGGGGTCAAGAACCAATCGAATAATTAAATGGTGAAAACCTTGCCAAAATCCGCGGGCAGAACACCAGGGGATTCAATAGGATTATTGTTATAAAACTCTTCCACACGACCTATGATGGTGTCGGTTTCCAAAGGCAACCCTTCCAAGGCTTGTTCAAGATCCACCAAGGACGTTGACGGGAAAAAAAAGAAATCCCCTGAGATGTGAACATCCTTCAGTTTTCCGCTTTCATTCACAGCAGAAACACGAATCAACCCTCCGGGCGTTTTCATCATTTTTTGAATAACATAAACGCCTTCTGCTATTTTTACCTGTTTATACTCAAAGCGTCTATGGTCGTTACGGAACAACCAATCCGGAGTATCCATTTCAAGAAAAAGCTCCTCGGCTTTGTTTACTAATTCAGCATCCAAATCCGCAGGCTGCATTTTCCCCAATATATTTTCAAATCGCATACGCAAGTCGGTGGCAAGATCCTCATTGGATGGGATGCCAGACGTCTCTCTAAGAAATGTGGTGAGGTTTTCATACATCGTCTTATAAACTTTGTCTCTGAATTTTTCATCAGGAACACGCAAACACCTGGTCATCATTTCATAATTGAAGTCCTGAATGAAATTTCCTACAAGCACCAGCATATCCGCAATCTGCGCAGCCCCCGTGCCGCTGATTTTTCGTCCGGAGGTGATAATGTCATTTACCGGTTTATATTCCGCAGGAACACCAAACTGCCGGTATGTTTCAATTACAGGAACAAGTAATTTTTTGTAGAAATCAGCCACAACGGGAGGGACTCCAACATGGTTTTTATTTAGTACCAGTTGAAAAAACAGCTGGTTTCCATCTAAATATACGGCACCACCCCCTACTTCTCTACGGAAAACCGGAATTTTATTCGCGGCTGTAAAATCAAGGTCAATTTCCTGTTGTGCATCTTGATGATAGCCGATACACACATAAGGAGTCGCCGGCCGTAAGATAAAGAGCGCCTCCCTACCGAGGTAAGCAGCCGCATGATAAAGTGCCTGGCTATACTCCCATTTGACTGCATCGAGAAAATAATAATTCATGGTTTAAAACTCACTTTCTTCTAAGTGTTTTTTCCAGAGTTCGATCACAGCAACTGCTCGCCTCACCACCTCTGGAAGAGATTTTTCTACAACAGGGCTGATTTCAACGCCTACCGAAATATCCAAAGGTTGAATACCAATCAAGTGAAGTTTTTGCGGTAATTTGCCACGTATGTTAGCCAATCCAAGCACTTCTTGAAATGTAATTTGATGTTGCGACAATTTCACATCCGCATACAACGGGATTTGTTCCTTGGTCAACTCAATGACACTTCCTGGTGGTTTGGCCTGATCTATCGCATCAAGAATTAAGAGGTGGCTGCATTCTTCCACGATCATCAAAAGGTTTAATCCCAAAACACCGCCATCCAGTAATTCAAAATCATGGACAGAATCGGGAAGGGCGTTCAGATATCTTAACGCCTGAACGCCCAATCCTTCGTCACGATTCAAGATATTGCCAAGTCCTAAAACTACTTTACGCATAATTCTATGTTTTTATTATCTGTGACAAATATCCAAACCAGTTGCCACATCGCCGACAGTCTGACCTTTCGCGTCGATCATATGGATGGCACACGCCATACAAGGGTCAAAGGAATGTATCGTTCTTAAAATCTCAAGGGGTGAATTCGGATCAGCCATATTTGTTCCAATCAATGAAGCTTCGTAGGCTCCCGGTTTACCCTTATGGTCACGAGGAGAACCATTCCATGTGGTCGGCACAACCATTTGATAATTCGCGATTTTCCCATTCTCAATCACTATCCAATGTCCTAATGCTCCTCGGGGTGCTTCCATATAGCCAAAACCACGGGAAGAGGCAGGCCATGATGTGGGTTCCCATTTTTCGCCATTATAAGTCTGTGTATTGCCTATTTTAATCTCGGCGACCAAATCGTTGTAGTATGTTCGCAAGGAATCCGCAAAAACCTTGGTTTCAATCGCGCGAGCGGCAGTACGGCCAAGTGTTGAAAAGACAGCACCAATAGGAACATCGAGAGTTGTAAGGACCAAATTCACAAGTTCCTTGGTTTGTTCATGGCCAACCGCATACATTGCCAAGACACGTGCAAGAGGTCCGACCTCCATGGGTGTCTCGGCCCACCTGGGCGCTTTTAGCCAGGAATATTTCTGATTCACTTCCAACAGATCATAAGGAGGTTTTGGTCCAGTGTAATTAAATTCGGTTTCGCCCTGCCAAGGGTGTAAACCAGCCTGATCACCACCTTTATAGTCATACCAGGATCTTGTAATATACTCCTGCATTTTTGCAAAATCCCCTGGATCGGGTACTTGAATATTGGTCAGGTCGCGATTTAGAATGACCGCTCTCGGAACCAGGAATTTTGAAATGTCGCTATTATCTTCACCCGGGAATTCACCCCAAGTTAAGAAATTTCCCAAACCTTCACCGATGCCACCATATTCCAGGTAATAGGGTGCGATGGCTAACAAGTCAGGAAGATATACCTGGTCAACGAAGGTAATCATCTTATCAATAGAGTCGCTTATTATCGATAATCGTTCAGCGTTGAGAGCAGTATCACTATTCAGATCAATTGGCATCGGCACACCGCCGACAACAAAGTTGGGATGTGGGTTTTTTCCACCAAATATTGTATGGATTTTCGTAGCGTCTCGCTGCCAATCAAGAGCTTCAAGATAGTGGGCCACAGCCAGAAGATTTATCTCCGGTGGTAATTTATAAGCGGCGTGTCCCCAATATGCGTTGGAAAAGATAGATAACTGCCCACTATCTACAATTGCTTGCACTTTATTTCGAACATCTGAAAAATATGCTGGTGACGAGTTTGGCCAAGGAGAAATTTTCTGTTGAATTATTGAGGTCTGTATGGGGTCAGCCTTAAGACAAGAAACAACGTCCACCCAGTCAAGGGCATGCAAATGATAAAAATGCATAACATGGTCATGGACATATTGTTGAGCGATCATTAAATTTCTGATCAGATTGGCGGCCTTGGGAATTTTAATTTTTAGCGCGTCCTCCACCGAACGGATGGAGGCAAACGAGTGCACTGTCGTACAAACACCACAAGCTCGCTGAGTAAACGCCCAAGCCTCGCGCGGATCACGACCTATAAGAATCTTCTCGATACCTCTCACCATTGTGCCGGAAGAAAAAGCTTCTGTGATCGTGTTGGAAGCATCCAACGTTGCTTCAATGCGCAAATGTCCCTCAATACGGGTAATCGGATCAACCACAATTCTTTCTGACATAATATCCTCTTATTGATTGCGAAGCCAGGCAAGAGCTTCCGCTTCTGATTCAAAATAGCTCACCTCGTGAGTATAGTAACTCTCGGACGTCTCAAGAGCGGAAGAATCAATAACCGCGCCAAAAATGGCCGTTGTAGGCATCATTGGCCTGAATTGGCGCAGATGAGTCATACATTCCTCTCCGGTTGTGCCTCTAAGATCTACCAGGAGTTTTCCGCGATAGTCGAGCAAAAAACTGGCCAGAGCACGCACGTCTTCATGCGAAAGAGGGCCTGTATGTTGACACCTGAAAATTCCTTTTTCAACCGGAGTAATGTTAAAAGAAACCATTTCATCCTCCTATTCCACCAGTGAGTCGGCAACCAGCTGACTTAAGCCGGCAACCTTTACAGGCAGATCAAAATGTTGCACACAATCTGTGAATTGCAGGCGGCAATTCGAACAGCTCATCACAACCGTCGTTGCGCCGATTTTGTTCATTTGTTCAATCTTTAGCCCAAATGAGGCATATCGAATCGGATCAGCTTCTTTAATTGCGATAACGCCGCCGCCTCCTCCACAACAAATTGATTCCTCATGACTTGGTGACATCTCTTTAAAAGAGTCGGGCGCGATTAGGTTTAGAATCTCCCGAGGTTCCTTGATGTGTCCGCCTCGCCGCTGAATCTTACAGGCATCATGAAATGTTAGAACACCATCGCTGAAGGCACCTTTTTTTAGCTTGATCTTGCCAGATTTGAGATATTCTCCCATCAAACCAACGATGTGATTTATCTCTAAACCTTTGGGAACATCCATAAGATTATATGAAGTCCAACGCAAGGCGTCATAGGCATGTCCACATTCGGTTACGACGATTTTCTTAACACCCAGTTCTATTGCACCATCAAAAACACGCTTAAGAAACATCTTCGTGCGTTCATTGTTGCCCTCATAAAAGCCAAAATTTACAACCTCGCGTGCTTTTGTACTGAGGGTCCAGTTTTCTCCAGCTGTATTAAGGATCTTCGCAATTGCGGCGATGTTTTCAGGAAATTTCATAATCTCGATAGAGCTAAAGATAACCAGAGTGTCGGCTCCTTTCACATCCATCGGAAGATCAACTTCCCACTCGTCCGCCACCCATTCCATGCGACTTTCATAAACATCATCAGTCACACCAAGCGGGCTTCCTTCTTCAACCTGTTTATTTACAGCCGCCATTAAATCGGCTGGGACCACTCCAGCCTCAGAAAAACCAGAGCGAACTTCATGGATCAAGGGGCCTAACTGAATCCCCATGGGGCAAACCATTGAGCATTTGTTGCACATCGTGCAAGCTTCATACACGATTTTGCTGGCCTGCTGAACATCCTCATTCGTGATTCTTTTGTCAATGCCAAGCAATAATTTTATTTTACCGATGAGGGTAAAACGCTGCTCATAGGCTCGTTTTAACAACTCGATTTTCCACACTGGTGCAAATTCTGGATTCCCGGTGGCTTGGTAGAAATGGCAGGCATCCGCACACATCCCGCAACGAGTACATGCCTCCAATTGAGACGCAACGTAACCACCGGTTTCTTTTACAAAAGTATCAAGTACAATCATGTTTTCCATGGCGGACCTCCTTAAGGCTCTACAGCCCGTTTGCCAAAATCTGTACCGTGGATCGCTTTCGAGAAGAAATAGAACATGAAATGAGAAATGCGACTGAGCGGAATCCAGATAAGCAATAAATCGACGGTCAACATATGAAGACTGAACAATACTTCATATCGAAACCAAAGATGATGGGTCAACATGTAGCCGCTCACCATGGGTAAAAATACCACCAGCAAATTAGCCCATTCCGACGGACCAGAAATCAATTTCAGTACCGGGTTGACCAATCGATTGATAAACAAGAAGATCATCGCAACGATTGTAACCGCGGCCATCCAGTCAACAATTGGTACAGGCAATGTTTTCCAGCCAAATCCTAATAGGCTCTTCCAAACCAACATATGGGCAGTGCCAAGAATTAAAACCACGAATAGACCCAGGTGGAAAAGTCCACCAGCGATGTAAATAATGGGGTTTTTCCTAAAGGTGTTTTTCACCCATGGGATAAATGGCCAGATCAAAATGCCTTTCAGAAAGGATTTTGCTGCTCCGCCAAGCCTTGATCCCCTGGCAGGTACTTTATCCTTTTTCCAACCGAGGAAAATGACCCGCACTAGACGATAGACCATTCCGGCAATGAAAACCAACAGAGCAACCTGGAAGAGTGGTCCGCGTGAAAATTCCAATACTTCCGTCCAATTCATCTCAGCCTCCTTTATTGCTCTTGCTTGTCAGTCTTTGCGGACTTCTTTTGGGCGCGGTTCGCAATGGCTGATCCAGCTCCGATTGCCGCACCTGTTGCAACCGCGATACCCGCTGCAGTCAAGTCAGGACGATCAAGTGGAGCAGATTGTCCCTGGTAGAACCCACCCCCATCCCAGAAATTTGGCTCCGAGCATCCCAGGCAGGGATGCCCAGATTGAACAGGAAAAGAAAGTCCGCCGCTCCATTTAAGGGAGGCGCAAGCATTATACGTCGTTGGACCCTTACAGCCTAATTTGTAGAGACACCATCCTTTTTTTGCTCCTTCATCATCAAAGGAACTGGCGAATTTTCCTGCTTCATAGAACGGTCTGCGATGACAGCGGTCATGAATGGTGTTGCCGTAGAATGTCATCGGGCGAAGAAGATGATCCAATTCTGGCAAGGCCCCGAAAACAAGGAAGTGAGCCACTACGCCTGTAAACACCTCGGGGATAGCCGGACAACCAGGAATATTTATTATCGGTTTGTCCTTGATCAAATCCATAACTCCAACCGCACCTGTGGGGTTCGGGTTAGCTTTGGGTAAGCCACCATAAGCAGAACAATTGCCAGTGCAAATGATTGCGGCCGCACCGGCAGCAGCTTCCTGAAGAAGATCCACGGAACTTTTGCCGCCAATGGTGCAATAGACGCCACCGTCGACAGGAGAAACACTTCCTTCCACGACAAGAACATATTGACCGGCGTATTTCTGCATGGCTGCTAACTTCGCCTCTTCTGCCTGAAAACCGGCGGCAGCAGAAAGTGTTTCGTGATATTCAATCGTGATAAGATTCAGAACAAGATTACCTAATGTTGGAGATTGACTGCGCGTCAGCGCTTCACTACAACCGGCACAATCCTGAAATTCCATCCAAATAATCGGCAGCTTAGGTTTTGAAGCGAGGGCTTTGGCGACCACCCGTGCGGGTTCATACACTTTTTGAGTGACCCTATTGTTTGACAACCCGTCTACCGGTGGTAAAGTCGTCATCCCGATAGCGCCAGCCACCATACCACTAATTTTTAGAAACTCACGACGAGAAACTCCTTCATCTCTTAGTTCCTCAAAAATACTTTTTCTATCCATTGATCCCTCCAAATTAATTCCAGACCGATGGTTTATATGCATTTTTATTTAATAGGCACTCTCGAGTTGGCGAATTTGAGGATGCAGGAATACTGATAGAAATACATATAAAATGAAACAAGGCATTAAAACCCTTACGTAAAACGATCATTAAACGCAAGAAATGTTTTCTGCCTCAAGCTTCGCCTGATAGTTGGCCACACCATCAGCGCCGGTGACCAATCCCATCTTATCGCTATCCCAATTGGACGGTTTCATTTCAGCGATCCAACCTGCACCATAAGGATCACTGACCGCAATATTGGGATCGTTGGCCAGTGTTTCATTCGCTCTAACCAAGACGCCTGTAACTGGAGCCGGTACCGGACCGACAAATTTACTGCTTTCAATTGTGGCTAAACTTTTTCCCTGCAATACTTCCTGACCAATATTCTTGGCCTTTACAGTTACTGCTGCAAGTTTTCCACCTGAAAGTTTGGCCGCAACAGCAGTCATGCCCACTCGGATTAATCCATCCTCCACTGGCTTCGCCCATACGTGCTTATCAATCAGGTAATAAACATCTTCCGGTAAATTACATCCTCTTACTGTGGACATATTTCATCCTCCTCCCTAAAAAGTCAGGGTCTTTGAATCTTCGGCAATCTGCCACATGGCAGCACCGCCAACCATTTTGACGCCATTCACCAAATCCTCAGGTGTGAGCCCGTGCAATTCGGTCGAAGCGGTACACGCCAGGAATTTGACTCCCGCTTCCATGGCTTCGGCAAGAAAATCACTTACAGGTTTTCCACCTTCCTTGGGGAATATTGTCTCGGCCATGCCTTTCTTGAGCAGCAAGGTGCCATCAATGGTAAAGAACATGGTTACCTCGTAATCCATGGCTGCTGCTAAAGAAGCAAAGAAAAAAGGTGTTGCACAACGACGCGGAGTATCAGGTCCGCTGGTCATGATGATGAGTACTTTATCCACGGATTCCTCCTTTTCTAAAAAGCCAAACACATGGCGTTTTCACTGGCATACTTTAAAAACGTCGCCGCCCCGCCAATTTCGATGCCATCGATCAGGTCCTCTTTTTTGATCCCCATCACATCCATGGTCATTTGGCAGGCGATCAATTTAACATCCATTTCTTGAGCCATCTCTAATAGTTCGCTAAGTTTGGCAACTTTGGCGTTTTTCATCCAACCATTCATCATGGAGGTTGCAATCCCTGTCATACCCGGCAGCATCCCCAAAATATTCGGGATAGAAACACCCGGGATCGGCTGAGGCATGGCCGGATTAGCAATTGGCGCAACCTTTAACTTATCCGCATTCCCCTTTTTTAATATTTCAAGCCCGTAAAATGTAAAAAAAATTCCAGCTTCCATCTCCATGGCAGCGGCTGACGTTGCCAGGATCAAAGGCGGGTAGGCTGCATCCAGACTCCCGTGTGCCGCAATCACTGCTAAACGGTTTGAACTCATACTCATCTCCTTCTTAAAAATGGATAAAATTGAAATTGCCTTACCGACAAGGAAATCAATTACGGAGAATCAATTTATTGCTGGTACTGACTTTGAAGAAAGATTTTTTTATTATGGATTTGGAGCAAATTGAAAAATAGATACTAATTTTAGAGAACAGATTCACTTCGAGCCAATTTCAGAATTCTGTTTTCAGCCTTATACTCACCAAATTTCCGGTGAAAACATCATGTTTTCTTGATAAAGAAAATGAATTTCTTTCCTTCTTCAATATGGCTCAATAACTGGTTTCCCGTCTTAGAGGTCCAGGCCTCAATATCAGGTAATGAACCAGGATCAGTCGCTATCATCTTTAAAACTTGTCCTGAACTTAGCGTATCCATTGCCTTTTTGGTTTTCAGAATCGGCATTGGACAAGACAGGTCCGAACAATCCAGTTCTTGATCAAAGTTTTCAGCCATCTTTATGTTCTCCTTTTCTAAAAGTTTATTGTGACAGTGTACTTGTAACGCTGCTTAATTCCGATATTTGTTGCAAGCGGTTTACAAAATCCGCCCGTTCACATAAGATGGACTGAAAAGTCATTGCCACTTTCGGAGTCCAAGTGTGTACTTGGGCTTGTTGCGATTTTTTCAGCACAGGAATTTCTTTGGCGGCTTCCTGCAATTCCATTACGGGTATATTGTGCTTTATTGCAAGGCTTTCAACCCTTGTTTTTTGCTCATCCTCATTCGGCGCAGATTGAAAAAATTGCCCAGCGATTAACCAAGCAGCCGGAGCCTTACAGCTTTCAATAACTGAGCGCTTATAACTTAAACCAGCATGACAAGTGTGAAATTTTGAATCTCCAGAAAATTTCCTGGCGATAGAACACCAAGAAGCACGACAGGCTTCAGAACCACTTTCACTCGAAAGCATTAATTTACAAAAAGGGTTGGCAAAAGTAGGTGAGGTTAAGGGCGTTCCTTGCAGGGTGACGGTAATTGCCCCAATTCCTATAATGCCTGCAAATATGTCCTGGATTTCCTTGACGCAGTTTGAAGGAAAATCAGGAATTGAAACAGCTGCTTCTCTTTCGTCTGACTTTTCCTCGCCCATAATTCGATCAATCTCACTGGGAGGAAATCGCCATTGGGTTCCTATCTTTATTCCATTTAGCCGCCCATCACTCAACATACGGTAGACAGTAATTCTGTCAACCTTTAAAAATTCTTGAATTTGTTTCGTTGTAAATAGTTTGCTCATATTTGTTATATTATGTTATATAATGTTATATATTGATATAATATCACCTTTTTTTACGAATACAAGTAGCATCTTGAAAAAAATACTAAAAAAAGAGAAATTGGTTGTTAAAATTAGAAAGGAGTCCTGCAATGAATTTTGGATGGCCGGAAATTCTCATTGTTTTGGTGATCGTATTGCTCCTCTTCGGAGTTGGAAAAATCAGTAAACTTAGCTCCGAACTAGGACGTGGTATTAGGAATTTCAAAGAAAATTTAAAAGGCGAAAATAACGACTCAGATAATTAAGCAAAAATCATCACGATCAAAATAAGTTTGACGACTGTAATAAAAAAAATGGAATTCCTAAAAGAATTCGTTATAGGATGAAAAATGTTGCGTTGGTTCTGTTCGAAATGTTTGGAATTTACCAGCTGTAATAAAGCCTTCTGATATTTTTTCAATATTTGGCCCGGGTTTTATAAATCATTACCCAGAAATTATCCAATGCTGAAAAAACTTACCCATTTTCTTGCCATTTAAGCAAACAACGATTTATTGGATGCCATGGAAAGACGATGAAAATCCACACACTGTGCATGAAGAAGAGAATGCGGCTGTAATTGTTCGTATTTCCCCGAAAAAAAACGACCCCGGCCTGCGAACCTGAATTCGCCATAAACCGGGGTCTTGGGGATGCATGGGACTGTATGAGATCAATATCCTTTTTCGGCAGGCGCGGTATCGGCGCCTTCGACGATCTTGATGCCCGCGCTGCCGCCGATACACGTGGTGCCGGCACAGACAGAAATAATGTTGTCGCCGATGGCTTGTAACGCTGAGCGAGTGTGGAAGCGAGGTTTAACTAACCATTTTTTTAAGATCGATGCAATCATGAAATTCGATAGTAACTGGCATGATCCTGCTTTTTTCGAAAGGCGGAAGACCTCTCTATCGTTCGTTGTCTGTTTGTTGGATCCCTAATCCGTTCGCCGTTTATCTCGTCAAGCGCACGTAATATTGATAACGGTCCCCCCTATAGAGGATCTTCACATACTCCACTGGCCTGCGGTCCTGAGCAAATAGCACCCGTTCATTCAGCAGCAGCGGCGCACCTTCTACTACCTGCAAGAGTTCGGCTTCTTCCGGGGTAGCCAGGGTAACCTCAAGGGTTTCGTCCGCCTCTGAGGGGATGATGTTATATCTCTCTTGCAGGATGCGATATAGGGAACCGTCCGCAAGCAGATCGGCTTCGCGGATCTCCTGACCGTTGGCAAGGGCCAGGAAAGAGGTTTGCAGCCCGATGGGCACGTCATCCCCGAGGCGGATTCGCTCGATGCGCAAAAGTCGGGTGCCGGTTGGCACTTCCAATTTCTGGGCGATCTTGGCGGGGGCTTCGATCCAGTCCATTGCGCGGATGATCTGGCCGGGCCGGATGCCGCGTTTAAGCAGGTCCTCCGAAAAACTGGTCAGCTCCATGAGCCCTTTTTGTAGTTTCTGAGGGGAAACAAAGGTTCCGCGCCCATGTTCGCGATAAAGGTAACCCTGGCGCACCAGGTGGTCGATGGCTTCACGGATGGTGGTGCGGCTGATATTGTAGAGGACTTCCAACTGGCGCTCTGACGGGATGGGCGTGCGCGGCGGCCATTCACCGTCTTCGATTTTTTGTCTCAAAATCGAAGCAAGCTGGTTATATTTTGGAAGGGCATTATAAGGGTCGATTGTTCTTGACATTTATTTTTTACGTGGTATGATATGAGTAACTGGTAATGTGGTCACTACCAGTTAGATTATCCGACTTTTTCAGCCTTTCGTCAAGTAGGGAGTTTTGGAAAGAATGCAATCTCTGACTGATGAGCAGCTCCATAACCTGGTCGAACGAGTTGTAAGCCAAACACTTGGCAATTTATCCAATCCGTCCACTACCTCCATGCCAGCACCTCAACCCGTGCAAGCCCCTCCACCCACCTCGCAACCTGTTGAAAAATCCACCCCCGCTCCGTCGTCTGATTCGAAGAAGACAGTCGCGATCGGCACCGATCACGGCGGGGTGGACTTAAAAGAAATCCTAAAAACAGAGCTGGTTGAGATGGGTTTTGAAGTGACCGATTTTGGCACCAACAGCAAAGACCCCGTAGATTATCCGGATATTGCGCTGCAAGTAGCCCAATTAGTGGCTTCAGGAAAAGCATGGCGCGGGGTGATCATTGACGGCGCCGGAATCGGCTCCTGCATGAGTGCCAATAAAGTACCCGGTGTGCGTGCCGCCATGTGTTACGACCTTTCCACGGCTGTCAACAGCCGTGAACACAATGATGCAAACGTCTTAACCCTCGGGGCGGGCTTGATCGGCGTGAACCTGGCCAGGCAGATCCTGAAAACATGGCTGGCAACCGATTTTGGCGGCGGCCGGCACGCCAAACGCGTGGATAAGATCATTGGCATCGAGAAGATCTATTCAAAGGAGGGGAAATCATGACGTCTCCTGATATGAAAACTGTAGAAAACCTGGTGGAGATCATTACCCGTGAAGTTTTACTGGCAATGGCCGAAAGAGACCAAAAGACCAGGGCGGTCAACGGCGAGATGTGTCTGGTGGAAGAAGCCAACGGCGTACGAGTCAAGACCTGTTTTGACAACGCCGGGCACGTCATCAGCGCGGGCGCGGAACGCCTGACCTCAACGGTGGGCGTTATCCCGCAGGATCGTTCTTTGGCGGGAATGATCGACCACACCCTCTTAAAACCGGACGCCACTTCGGACAAGATCGCCCAGTTATGTTTTGAAGCCCGCAAATATCATTTTGCCTCGGTCTGTGTCAACCCCACGCACGTAAAACTATGCGCAGACCTGCTGCGTGGTTCTGACGTAAAAGTCTGCACGGTGATCGGCTTTCCGCTGGGAGCCACTGCCACAGAGGTGAAAGCTTTTGAAACCCGCAACGCCCTGGACAACGGCGCCACGGAGATCGACATGGTGATCAACATCGGCGCCCTGAAAGCAGGAGAACTTGACCTGGTTGCCAAAGACATCCGGGCTGTGGTGGAAACAGGTCATGCCGCAGAAGCGCTGGTGAAGGTCATTATTGAGACCGCGCTGCTGACCGATGAAGAAAAGGTTACCGCCTGTCTGTTGGCCAAGGAGGCCGGCGCGGATTACGTAAAAACCTCCACAGGTTTTTCGGGCGGCGGCGCCACGGTGCATGATATTGAATTAATGCGTAAAACGGTCGGCCCGACCCTGGGTGTTAAAGCATCAGGAGGTGTGCACTCGCGGGAGGAAGCCGAAGCCCTGGTAGCCGCCGGCGCCACGCGTATTGGTGCCAGTGCCGGCGTCAAGATCATTCAGGGCGGTGAGGCTGCGCCTGCGACAGCCGCGCCAGCCGCGGTATCCAAGGCTTATTGATCCAGGAGTCATTATGTTAATTGCGCGAGTGATCGGAACAACCGTTTCAACCATCAAGGATGAAAAATTAATCGGCCGAAAATTGCTGATCGTGCGTCAAACGGACGAACGTGGCGAGCCTTCGGGCAAACCTTATGTAGCCATCGATACCGTAGACGCAGGCGTTGGTGATCTGGTCCTCACCGCAGGCGGTTCAAGCGCCAGGCAGACGAACATCACCAAGGATACCCCCGTGGACGCGGTCATCATGGCCATGGTGGACTCTTTGGAAGTCGGCGGAGAAGTGGTCTTCCGCAAAGGATAACCCATGAGCGAACTGGACAAGGACCTCGTTTCCATTCAGGAAGCCCGCGATCTCACCGTTCAAGCCTACCAGGCCTGGAAGGTGTGGTCAAAGGCGTCGCAAGAACAGGTGGATCGGGTCTGCGCAGCCATGGCCGAAGCGGCCTTCGCGGCATCCGAGCGCCTCGCCAGACTGGCTCACGAGGAGACCGGTTATGGCGTGGTGGCTCACAAGCAGTTAAAGAACGAATTTGCCGCCCGAGGGGTTTGGAACAGCATCAAAGACACCAAAACCGTTGGCGTGATCCGTGTGGATGAGCAAAAAAAAATTTATGAATTTGCCTGGCCGATGGGTGTGATCGCTGCCTTGACCCCCAGCACCAATCCCACTTCAACGGTAATTTACAAGATCCTGATCGCCGTCAAGGCGCGAGATGCGATTGTGGTCGCCCCACATCCTTCCGCGGCCAAATGTTGCTATGAAACAGCAGCGCTAATGGCAAGAGTGGCCGAAGAGAACGGCGCCCCGAAGGGTTTGATTGCATGTTTGCAGACCATCTCACTACCCGGCACCCAGGAATTAATGAGCCACAAAAACACCGCATTGATCCTGGCCACGGGAGGCACTCCCATGGTACGCGCGGCCCATTCCACGGGGAAACCCGCCTACGGCGTAGGCCCGGGAAACGTCCCTGTCTATGTGGACCGTTCCGCGGATCTTGAAAAGGCCGCGCGCTATATTGTGGCCAGCAAGGCCTTTGATTGCTCCACCATATGCGCCACGGAACAGGCCGTCGTGGCGGACGCGCCCATTGCCTATCGGTTGGAAAACCTGATGAAACAACAGGGCGCTTACTTTGTCAATCCGGAGCAGGCCGACCTGCTGCGCAAGATGCTCTTCTCACCCGAAGGTGTTATGAATACGGCCACGGTTGGAAAACCGGCCGAATATCTGGCCGCCATGGCTGGCTTCAGCGTGCCGCGCGGTACGCGCGTTTTGGTGGTCCGTTTGACCAAGACCGGCAAAGAGGAGCCGCTTTCCCGTGAAAAATTGACCACCGTGCTAGGCTGGTATGAAGAGAACGGCTGGGAAGCTGGCTGCGAACGCTGCATCGAACTGATCCAGTTCGGCGGACGCGGGCACAGCTTGATCATCCACGCCACAGACCAGAATGTGATCATGGCCTTCGGGCTGGAGAAACCCGTCTTCCGCATCGCGGTCAATACCATGGGCACTTTGGGCGCCATTGGTGCGACCACCGGCGTGGTTCCCTCTCTGACACTGGGAGCCGGTGGAGTAGGCGGTTCGATCACAGGGGACAACATCTCCGTCACGCACCTTTTTAATGTAAAACGTCTGGCTTATGAAACTTCTGCGCCACCGCTGGCTGCCATGATCCCGGGAGAACCGCGCGTGGGTCCAACCCCGGAGGAAATTGAGGCCGTGGTTCGCAGTGTTGTCAATGAAATACTCAATCGAAGATAACATTTTGTATTTGAGAAAGGATGTAGAAAATGGCTTTTGATACTGGATTGATCGCTTTAGGAATGGTGGAAACCCGTGGATTGATCGGCGCGGTGGAAGCCGCAGACGCAATGGTCAAAGCCGCTAACGTGGTCTTGATCGGTTCAGAATACGTGGGCGGTGGATACGTGACCGTTATGGTCCGTGGGGATGTGGGCGCTGTGAAAGCAGCCACGGATGCCGGCGCAGCCGCTGCCAAACGCATCGGCGAACTGGTATCGGTGCATGTTATCCCGAGACCGCATCAAGACATCGAAATGATCCTCCCGCAAAACAGCAAGGGCAGTTTCAGCGGCCGCGGCTCCGACGCCAAGAAAGCCTGATCTGACCTGGAATGCTTGCCAGGCCAGGGCGGCGCGTTGATCCTCTGACGCGGAGGCTTTGGCCGGCAGGATAAATTTAAGCTGGAAAAAGGAGGAATCATGGCAGATGCCTTTTCGTTGCGCTGCTATTGTTTCATTGACCGCATGCAGGCGCAGTATGCTGCCTTTGTGGGAACCATCACCCAGGGCGACCTCCCTGTGGAGGGGATGGCTGCGCTGTACGTGGAAATGGCTCCCGGCAACGAGGTTTTCAGGGTCGTGGATATCGCCGTGAAAGCCACCGAAGCCAGACCAGGCGCGCAAATCGTGGAACGCGAATTCGGCATGTTCGAAGTGCATTCGCTGAACCAGGCTGCCGTTCTGGAAGCCGGCCAGGTGGTGCTTGACAGGCTCGGGTTAAAAAAAGAAGACCGCATCCGACCGGAAGTGGTCTCAACCCAGGTGATCACGCGTATCGATCCTTATCAGTCGCAACTGATCAACCGGTTCAGAAAGGGCAGTATGCTGGTGCCCGGTGAAACCCTGCTGGTGTTGGAATGCGCGCCGGCCGCTTATATCAATTACGCCTGCAACGAAGCCGAGAAGAAAGCCAACATCAAGATCATCCACGTGTCTTCTGTGGGGCGTTTTGGCAGGATGTGGCTTTCCGGCAGCGAGGCCGAGATCCTCACCGCAAAAAACGCGGCTGAAACAGCTTTGAAAAACCTGGAAGGCATCGCGGGTTAGGAGCGCGTATGACAAAAACATTTGTTACTGAACGAGATATTGAGGATATGGCCAGGCGCGGAGAGCTTTCTCTGACCATCAATGATGATGTGGTGCTCACCGAGCTGGCTTATGAAAAAGCCCAGAAACTGGGTGTGGTGTTGTTGCAGCCGCACGAGCTCCCACCGGCTGCTCCCATCCGGCCATATCTTTCAGAACCCGTACTAGAAAGCAACCCCTGTGCATGCTGCCAGCCAGGCCCCACCCCGCATGTGGAAGAAAACCTTCGTGAGCGCATCCGTGACGCAGTGAAATCCAAACTGGGCAGCCAGATCGATGACGCCTTGCTTGAAACCATCATCACACGTGTGCTTAACAACGTGGGGATCAAGTAAGCATGCTGTTGGGGCGCGTGGTAGGCACAGCTGTCTGTACGGTGAAATATCCGGGCACGGAGGGGCTAAAACTGTTGGTGGTTCAACCCCTCAACAGGCATCTCGAGCAGGCTGGATCCCTCCAGGTGGCGGCAGACGTCGTCCAGGCAGGCGTGGGCGACCTGTGCGTGATGGTGAGATCTCGCGAGGCTTCGCTGGCCATGCCCGACAACAAGTTTGTGCCGATCGACCTGGCGTTGGTGGGTGTGGTGGATGAACTGAACGTGCGTCCGGATGGAGAGTTTGACATTACCCTGAAAGCGGGAGTCAACTCTTTTACATGAGTGAGGCTGAATGATCCTGGCAAAAGTCACCGGAACGGTTGTGACGACCATCAGTCACGCGGATTTTAAGAACCGCAGGCTGTTGGTGGTGAGGCCGTTGAATGTGGAAGGGGACAAAGCGGATGAGGATTTTGTTGCCCTGGACTGCAGCCATGCCGGGATCGGAGATACGGTGTTGATCAATCGTGAAGGGGGAGGCGCCAGGCAGGTATTGAAAAATCCCGATGCTCCGGTGATCTCCGTGATCGTCGGTATTGTGGATTCCGCTATCATCGAATAATCAATCTTAGTGAAAAGGTATATTGTTTCGCCCTCCTTGATGTCTTTCGCCTGGAACAAGTTGCGGTTGATCCTGTTTACGAGAGCCCCATCTAATATTTTGTGATCAAATTTTCCCGTCGTATAGGCTGAAAATCAATACCTGATTCAAGAATGAAAAGCTGCATGAATATCCGGCTTTTTGGCCTTCCCACTTGACATTCGTTTTTAACTTGCTATAATATCCATGTCATCGATGACACAAAACCCGGAGAAGTAATGCCCAAAAAACCAACTTTAAAGGATGTCGCCCATGAAGCACAGGTTTCCACCGCCACGGTGGCGCGCGTGCTGCACGGGCGCGGTTTTGTGTCCAAAGAGGCGCGCAGTCAGGTCGAGGATGCCATTCAAAGGACCGGTTATCGATTGAACATCCTGGCGCAGAGCTTACGCCAGCAGCGCACGAAGACCATCGGCCACCTGCTCACCAGCATCTCCCCTAACCCTTTCTTTGCCGGCGTGGAACTGGGCGTGGAAAATGAAGCCATTCAAAACGGCTACAGCGTTTTGATCTGGAACGTTTTCGAGGACCCTAAACGCGAGGCGCTGGGGGTTGAAACCTTCGTACAGAGGCAGGTCGACGCGATCATCTTCACCACCCCTATTGACGCGAAGAACGTTCAAACCGCCCTTTCAGCGCAGATCCCGGTGGTGCAGGTGGAAAGGCCGACCAAGGTGCCTTCGCACACGGTGCTGGTGGATAACTACGCCGGCGCAGTTTCAGCCGCTGAACACCTGGTCGCGCTGGGACATCAACGTATCGGCTACATTGGCGGCGATCCACGTAATTACCTGACGGATGTATCGGTGGATGAACAGCGTCTTTCCGGTTATCGCGACGCTCTGCTGCGCAACGGTATCACCCCTTCTGAGGCCTGGTATGCCACCGGCAGGTATTATTCCGTCGAGGACGGTTTTCAATCGATGGAGACATTTCTGAACGCGGGCGAGGTCACCGCGGTGATCGCAGCCTGCGACATCCTGGCCGCGGGGGCCTTGCAAGCGATCTACAAGCGTGGCCTGCGTGTTCCGCAAGACATTTCGCTGGTGGGCTTTGATGATACTTACGCCCCCTACCTCTCTCCGCCCCTTACCACCGTCCGCCAGCCGATGTTTGAAATCGGTCAAATGGCCGCCCGCATCGCCATCGAGACATTGAATGCAGGCAAAGATCACGAACCTTCTGATTTCAGGGTTGAACGGCTTTCCACGCAATTAACGGTAAGGTCCTCCACGAGCGCGCCCGCTCAGGGCTAATTTTTTTTCCTGTATGTGTCATCGATGACACATACAAGTGGATCCACATCATGTGCTGCAGCACATTTAGTGACGAAAGGAGGAGAATCAAAACCATCCTGTTGTGACCCAAAGACGATCCAACCATCACCTTTGTGGCAAATCCAATCATTCAAATTTCTGGAGGAGTAATGAAAAGGCTGCTTTACCTAATTATCGTCCTGACTCTGGCATTCGGTCTTTTTGGCTGCCAACCCGTTGCAACATCACAACCTGATGCGGCAACGGAGGCTCCCGTCGCGGAAGAACCCGAAACCGAAGCCGCTGCTGAGAAGATCACCCTGCGCCTTTGGGATACCTTCACCGAAGAAGGTCAAAGCGCGGGCATGGACAAGATGATCGCGAAATTCCAGGAAACCCACCCCAACGTGGAGTTCCAGCGCGATGCGCAGACCATTGATAACCTGCGCCCGGTCGTGCAAACCGCCATGGGTGCCGAAAACGGCCCTGATATCGTTTACTACGATTCGGGTCCCGGTTACGCCGGCGTGCTGGCCGAAGCGGGTTTGCTGCTGCCCCTCGATGACGCCTACGCGGATAAAGGCTGGAACGACCGCATCTTCAGCTGGACAAAAGACCGTGTCACCTTTGACGGCAAAGCTTACGGCATCGGCAATGAACTGGAGTTCATCGGCGTTTACTACAACAAAGCCATTTTTGACGAACTCGGTGTCTCAGAACCAAAAACCTACGAAGAGTTCGTGGATATTTGCGACAAAGCCAAAGAGGCCGGATACACCCCCATCGCCTTCGCGGATGGACCCAAATGGCCGGCTTTCCATCAGTTCAGCATCATGGCCAACAACATCGCCGGCAAGGACAAACTGGATGCCATTCTCTTCGGGGATGCAAGCTGGGACGACCCCGACATCGTCAAAGCCGTACAGACCTTCTTTGTGGACATGAACGAAGCCGGGTACTTCCTTAAAGACACAACCGCCATCTCATACGAAGATGGGAACGCCGTCTTCTATGCCGGCGGGGCTGCCATGGATATCACCGGCACCTGGCTGTTGAGCGAAATGTCGAACAACGCCCAGGATTTCGAAGTGGGGTTCTTCTTCTTCCCCTCCATCGAAGGCAAACCCGTCATGCCCCCGGGCGGGATGGGGTCAGGATACTTTGTCAATGCCAAGACCCAATATCCGGATGTCGCCATTGAATTCCTTGATTTCATGTTCTCTGAAGAAGGTGGAAAGATCTGGCTTGAAGATCTGTCGATCATCCCACCCATCACCGTGCCCACTGCCGACTTGAATTTGACCCCCTTAATGAAGTTCGCCGTTGACGCGGTAACCACGGTTCCGTTGGGATACAACATCGACGTTTTAGCGGGTGACAATTTCAACACCGCCCAGGGCGATGGTTACCAGGCCGTTCTGTTAGGCCTCAAGACCCCACAGGAACTCGTCACTGAGTTACAAGCTGCCTGGGAAGCCGACAAAAAATAATTTTTCATAACGAGTCTTTTCTCTTTGTTGGGTCTGTTGATCGGAGCGAGGGAACAAAATCCTCGCTCCGTCACAGAAATCACGAGGTAATAATGAAGAATCAACAGAGCGGGTTTGCCAACTCCCGCCACAAGATGAACGTATGGATCTCTCGTAACAGGAACGGATTTCTTTTTGTCTTCCCCGCATTTATCCTGTACCTGATCTTTTTTGTGATCCCATTTTTTCAATCCATTCACATCAGCCTGACCGATTGGAACGGGATCAACCCCCAGAAAGTTTTCATCGGACTCGAAAACTACCGCCGTCTGTTGGATGATAAGCTGATGTGGAAATCCCTGGGCCATAATTCCGTGTGGGTCGTCATCGGCACCATCTCGCCTATCGTCATTGGTCTGCTTTTGGCGGTTTTACTCGCCGGTAAAAAAACCAGGGGGCGCACCTTTTTTCGTACGGTCTATTTCATGCCGGTGATGCTTTCTCCCGTGGTGGTCGGAATTATCTGGGGGTGGGTTTACAACCCCATTTACGGTATGTTGAACAGGGTTCTGGAAGTGATCGGACTGGGCCACCTCGGCCGCGGTTGGCTCGGAGACCCGCAGCTGGCGCTTCTGATGGTGTTGATCACCGCCATCTGGAGTTACTTCGGGTTTTGCCTGGTGATCCTCATGGCGGGTATGCAGAACATCGACACGGAGTTATACGATGCCGCCAACATTGACGGCGCGAACGCTTTTCAGCAATTCTTGCACGTAACCCTGCCCCAGCTCGGCAGCGTTCTGACCATGATCGTGGCTTACACCCTCATCGGAGGTCTGAACGTGTTTGATATCGTCTACGTCATGACCGCGGGCGGACCGGCCAACAGCACCGAATTGATCGCCACCTACACCTATAAACAAAGTTTTCAACTCAATTCGGTCGGTTACGGCGCTTCGCTTTCGATGGTGATGACGGTTTTATCGCTCGTCGCTTCCGCGTTATTCATGAAGTTCAGATCAAATGCGTGATTCCCATGAAAAAACTGACTCTTGGATTAACGAAATATACCCTATTGATGCTGTTCGTGCTGATCTCGGTAACCCCCATCCTGGTGATGTGGATGGCAGCATTAAAATCATCGTCGGAGATCTTTAAGGATCCCTTTTCACTGCCCACCGTTCTGCATTGGGAAAACCTGGTCAGAGCCTGGACGGTGGGTCGTTTTAAACAATACCTAGGCAATTCGATCATAGTCACCATCCCTACCGTGAGCGGCGTGGTCGCGCTTTCCTGTCTGGCCGGATACGCTTTTGGCAGACTTAAATTCTTTGGATCCAGAATTCTCTTCTTCATCTTCCTTGTGGGATTGATGGTTCCCTTCCAATCCATCATGATCCCCATGTATTACGATCTGCAGAAACTAAAACTTTTGGGGTCTTATTGGGCCATGATCCTTCCGGCGATCGCGCTGGGGCTGCCTTTTGGCATATTCTTGATGCAGGCGTTCTTTCGCGATCTGCCGGCGGATCTGGCTGATGCCGCCAGAGTGGATGGATGCACGGAATTCGAGGTCTTTTTTAAGATCATGCTTCCCCTGGCCGGACCGGCCGTCTCGACCCTGGTGGTTTTTCAGTTCATGTGGACCTGGAACGCCTTCTTAATGCCGCTCCTCTTCCTAAATGAAGAGTCCCTGCGCCCGATATCGTTGGGGTTGATGTTCTTCTCCGGCCGATACACCATGAATTACGGCCTTGTTGCGGCAGGGGTGACCCTGGCCACGCTGCCCTTGATCGTCGTTTATATCATTTTCCAGCGTCAATTCATGCGCGGATTGACAGCCGGAGCACTCAAGGGGTAACCCCCAAAAAAAGAAAGGATTGTATATGCCCCAAGAATTTGTTGTCACAGCGTCACGCACCATCAAATTCCGTGACTACAGCGATGAAAAACCAGGTGAAGACGAAGTGCTCGTCAAAAGTCTGGTCAGCGGCATCAAAAGCGGAACGGAAATTTCCCTCTACCAGGGTGAAACCCCGTTCCTGACCAATCATTTCGATCCCGTGCTGCGCCTGTTCACCCCCGCCGGGCAAAAAGGTCTCTATCCGTGCAATCTGGGATCATGGCTTTGCGGCATGGTGGTGGAAACGGGCGCGCGGGTGAAGAATTTCAAGCCCGGGGACATGGTACACGGCGGGTTGCCACACCGTCCCACGAACCTGTGCAAGGAAGACGCCCTCTATCTGCTGAAAAAGGGAATGAGCCCTGAAACTTCCCTCTTTACCGACCCCACGATCTTCGCCCTGCAGGCCGTGCACGACGCACAGATCAAGGTGGGGGACCAGGTCGCCGTTTTTGGCCTGGGAGCCCTGGGACTTTTGGCGGTCCAGATCGCCAAACTCAACGGCGCCGAACGGGTCTTTGCCGTGGATGTGCTGCCCCAGCGGCTGGAGCTGGCCAAACGCTTCGGCGCAGAGGTTTGCCTGGACGCGTCACAATGCGACGCGGGATTGGAGATCAAGACCATGACAGGCGGCAAGGGCGTGGATGCGGGGATCGAGATCTCTGGAGCCTACACCGCTTTGCAGACGGCCATTCGCGCCATGCACCCGGGCGGGCTGCTGGTGACGGCAAGTTACTTCAAGGGGAACGGAAACCAGTTGAACCTTGGGGCTGAGTGGCACCACAACCGCATCACCCTGGTTTCAAGCATGCCCGTCTGGGGAATGCCGCATCGCAATTATCCCATGTGGGATCAGAAACGAATCGAAGAAACCGCCCTGCGCTTGCTGGAAAACCGTCAATTGGAAACCGCAGCCATGATCGGAAAACGATTCCCTTATACACAGGCGGCCGATGCCTATCGGTTCATCGATTCCGATCCCGCCGGCGCCGTAAAAGTCATTCTGGATTACTAAGAAGTCCAAACGCGGAGGAAAAATGAAGATCGCATTTGTGGGAGCTGGATGGGTCGCCGGTCGACACCTTGGAACGCTGGTTCAAGAACCCGGATTGGAAATCGTGGGGCACGTCTCACCCATCTCGCAGGAACTGGGAACAGCCACCCAACGGTGGGGTGGACAGGGCTATAAAACCGTGCAGGAATTGCTCAAAAAGGAAAAAGTTGACGCGGCCTGGATCACGGTGCCGCCGGCCGAACATGGTGAGATCGAAAACGCATTTCTTGAAAAGGGGATCCCCCTTTTCATCGAAAAACCACTCTCGGCCGACCGCGCCACCGCGGAAGAGATTGGCCGGAACATCAAGGCTAAGGGAGCGATCGCAGCCGTCGGGTATCACTGGCGCGCGATGGATACGATCCCCGAGGTGAAAGGCTTTCTAAAAAAGAACCCGGCACGCATGGTGCTGGCCGCCTGGCACGATTCCACGCCGCCGCCGCAGTGGTGGCGCCATCAAGACACCAGCGGAGGCCAGATCGTGGAACAAGCCACGCACCTTTTTGACCTGGCCAGATACCTGCTCGGGGAAGCCAGCCTGGTGGAGTCACTCGCACAAAAGAATCCGCGTCCGGCTTACCCTGATGCTGACGTTACGGACGTAAGTGCCGCCCTCGTCAGGTTCCCCAAAGGGGTTCCGGGCGTGTTCAGCGCCACCTGCGACCTTTCTGGACCCGTGGAAATCTATGTTAAACTGATCTGTGATGGGGCGATGGTCACCATCACACAGCAAGGCACCGTCTTTGATCTGGAAAATCAAAAGCTCGAAAAGCGCTTGAGCAGCGATCCCTTCGTGACCGAGAACCGGGCTTTTCTCAAGGCCATCCAGAAAAACGACCCCACCCTGCTTTATAGCAGTTACGAAGACGCCTTGAAAACACACGCGCTTTGCCATGATGTGCTTGAGAATTACCAGAAAAAGATGTAAGATTCAAAAAACAAAATTCAAGGAAACCAACTGATGCCCATTCACTGCCTCAATCAAAGCTGGATCCTCGAAAGCAAAAACATGGGTTACGCCCTGGGAATCAATTCTCAGGGCGTGTTCGCACATGCCTATTGGGGAAAACGCCTTCCCAGAGTGGAAGATTATCCCACTCCACCCCAGGCTGAAAAATGGGCGTCCTTTAATAACGCGGCTCACTTAACCCCTGAAGAGTTCCCCACCTGGCAAGGCATGAAATTCACCGAACCTTCCTTGATGCTCAATTTTTCTGACAGGGTTCGTGACTGTTGGTTAACTTTTGTATCCTTTGACACCCAGGACCTTGATTTCCCTACTTTATGCCTGCATTTCAAGGACGAACATTATCCGCTGAATGTGGATCTGTACTACCAGATCCATGAAGAGGAAGATCTGATCGAACGCTGGGCAACAGTGACCAATTCCGGTCTGGAGCCAATCAGCCTGTCGCGGCTCTTTTCAGCCTGCTGGAACCTGCCTCCTGGAGATCAGTACCACCTCTCACACCTGACCGGCCGCTGGAACGACGAAATGCACCTGCACCGTGAAAAGTTGACCCAAGGGCTTAAGGTTATCGAGAGCCGCCGATTGACCACCAGTCATCATCACAACCCGTGGTTCGCCATCGACGAAGGAGACGCAACGGAAGAGGATGGGAAAGTGTGGTTTGGAGTTTTAGCCTGGAGCGGCAACTGGAAGCTGACCGCGGAAGTGACCGACTTCGCCTCCACGCGCGTGCACATTGGCTGGAATGATTGGGATTTCGCCTGGACTTTGAAGGCGGGTGAAACCCTGAGCACACCCCGCGCACTGGGCGGGTTCAGCGCGCATGGATTCGGGGCAGCCAGCAGAGCCCTGCACGACCAAGTTCGCAACCGCCTTCTACCACATGGGAAGATCGAGCACCCGGTGCTCTACAATTCCTGGGAGGCAACCACCTTTGATGTCAATGAGCGCTCACAGAGCGAACTTGCTGAAATTGCCGCCGAGATCGGGGTGGAGCTGTTCGTGGTGGATGACGGCTGGTTCCACGGACGCAACGACGACAGCGCCGGTTTGGGAGACTGGTGGCCTGATGAAAAGAAATTCCCGCAGGGTTTGAGTCCACTCATCCACAAGGTGAACGATCTGGACATGCAGTTCGGCCTGTGGATCGAACCTGAAATGGTCAACCCCGACAGCGACCTGTACCGCGCGCATCCCGACTGGGTGATCCATTTTCCGACCCGGCCGCGCAGCGAGAGCCGCAACCAGTTGATCCTCAACCTGGCGAAAAAAGAAGTGCGCGCATACCTCTTCGAAGTCCTTGATAAACTGCTACGGGAGAACGACATCCGTTTCATCAAGTGGGACATGAACCGCAACGTGAGCGAAGCAGGCTGGAGCGACGCCC
>CAZNAF010000018.1:13228-38046 GCA_964570925.1 uncultured Anaerolinea sp. | reverse complement strand
ATGACACCGAAATGGCGCTGGCCCTGGCAGAAAGCCTGCAGTTCAGCAGCCCGCTGGATGGACAGGACCTGGCCGGACGATTCACCGCCTGGTATCAATGCCATCCCCCCGATGTGGGAGTGAACACCTCCAGGGTGCTGCGCCTCATCATCCAGGGCACTTCCTGGCTTGAAGCCTCCCAGATCGTGTACGCTGCCAACCCCGATATCGCTTCGAATGGGGCGCTGATGCGCTGTTGGCCGCTGGTACTGGCCCGTTACAACAACCAGGCCCTCCTGGTGGCCGAAACACGCTTGCAGTCCGAGGTCACGCACAAGCACCCCGACGCTGTCAACGCGGCAATTCTGGTGAACCTGATCCTGCAGCGCCTCGTTTTGCGCGCGGAGTCCCTTCCGCCGGACGCGGCCTTGCGTGAAGCCTTAGCCGCGGCGATACGGCAGACCAGCCTTTCAAACGAATTGAAAACGGCCGTGGAACTGGCCCCCATGCGCCAGCGCGAGGACCTGCCCAACAGCGGCTGGGTGCTTCACACCGTAGAAAGCGCCTTGTGGGCCTTGCATACCACCCGTTCCTTTGAAGAAGCCCTGGTGCAGGCCGTCAACCTCGGCGCGGACGCCGACACCACCGGCACGGTGGCGGGTGCTCTGGCCGGTGCCCTCTACGGGCTGCAGGCCATCCCCGAACGCTGGCAAAACCTCCTTCACGGCGAATACCCGCTGCGTTCCGGGCGAATCTGGCTGGCCGCCGATTTCATCGCTCTGGCAGATAGTTTGGGTGATCTTGCTGTGGAATGATGCGGATCTGTGTTGTGGGGGTAACCGTCGGTCACCCGGCTGGCAACGAATAACTTGATATGATATAAAACCTGCTGGTTCTAGACTGACAGAATCAATCAAACCACCCGCTGAGCTGCTCGAACAAAAGCGGGTTGATGTTCATGAAGCGCAGGTCCGTGTTGGCGAAATTGATCAAGAGGCCGATCACTACACCCGCCAGCCCCAACAAGACCAGCGCTGATAGCAGCACTTTCCTCTGCAATAAACGTTCCCTGAGTCGGTCGAGCTCATGGAACATCAGAACCGCCGTGAGCAACAACAGAAGCGGCACAAAATCAGCCAGATAGCGCATGGTCATCATCATGAACGAAACCGTCACCGCGAACGCGAGCGCCGGACTGCCGACCAGTATCACCCACAACCAGCGTGGCACCGGGGTGACGGATGAAGTAGCGGAGGACGCTGGTTTTTCGTGCAGCCAGCTCCAAAAACGCTTCCACACCCTCACGGCGGGGAGGAGCAGCAGAACCAGCAAGGGCAGGGTGCGCAAGATGCCGCTGGAGGGCTCCACGTTATAGTTATGCTGCGCCGCGCGGATCATTCCGCCCCAGTGGGGATTGCTGACCGCTTTCAGGAAGGGGAACTCGGCCGTGTTCTTGAAAGGCTGAAAAAGTGCCAAAATGAGATTGGGCACCACGTACCACGGGGAATACAACAGCGTGTCTTCCCCGCCCATGAAATTGCCTGTCAACTGGTAGCGCAATCCTGTCTCAAAAATGCTGCCAAAACGCGCGTAATTGAACCAGGCCAGGCCCACGGCAAAAGCCGCCAGCGGCAGGGTCAGCGCGGCGAGTGAAACTAGGGCACCCCGGTCGTTGTGAACGCGCTTCACCAATTGCCAGGCGCTCACGCCGAAGAGCAGCAGCACCACGAAGAGCACGCTCGCGCGCGAGCCGACCGCGGCCCCTAACGCGATCCCCGCCAGCAACATCCAGGCCCATTGCCGGCGGACCGCGAACAAGCCCTTGACGAGGGCGTAAAGCCCCAAAAAGAGGAAGAACTGACAGGCGGCGATGGCCGCTTCATACACGCTCGGGCGGTTCACCAGCCAGAAGACCGGGGTCGAAAACGCCAGCATCAGGGTGAAAGCGAAAACCGTCCAGCCCGGCGCGGAGGGGAAAAAACGTTTGCGCACGTCTGCCAGCAGGGCCGCGTAAACGGCCGCCAGCCCGACCACGAAGAGCAGCACCAGCACCTGGTCTTCCACCACCACGGGGCGGACCAGCTTGAACGCGCTGGCAAGCAGAGCGGGCATGGGTCCCCAATAGAGGTAATACTTGCCCTGGTAATAGGTCGCGTCCCACAGGTAGGCAAAACCCTCGCGCTGATGCCAGTCATAAGGGTCCGCGAGTTGCGCGAGCTGCACGGGCGGCTCCTCGAGCAGGGCGGTTGACCCCGCCAAAAAGGCGTCCGCTTGCATGTCGTAAAAGCGCGTATAAGGAGTCAGGCTCGTCATCTTGCCGCCGCTCAGATACCACAGCGAGACGAGCGCCACCAGCAGCACCGCGAGCCCTCTCCAGACCCCATCCGGCACGCGCCGGCCAGTCTTTTGCTTTTCAACTTGTGTTTCCGATGATCTCTTTTCGAAGAAATCAGTAAAAGAGGAAAACTTCTTCTTCAACCATTCCGTGAAGTGCCAACGCCGCTCCAGCCTGCCAAGCAGGTAGGCCAGCAGGGGCAGCAGCAAGAGCACGACCGCGAAGGCGGCCAGTTGCTTTCGCATCGGGCCCATGTTGGCGCTGCTGTCCAGCCCCAGCTGCGTGGCAAACAGCGCCACCACCAGCAGCCCGCCGCCCAGGCAGACCAGCAGGAGGGTTGTGAGGATCTTGAAAAGTTTAAGCCGCATATGATTCCATTTTAGTGGATCTTATTGATTTCATTATTTCTAGGACGGCTTGAATTGTACATCATCCTTCGGTTAAGGGTAACCAAAGGATGAGAGCCGTGTAAGACGTACATCAAAAAATAGTCACTCGCCTGCTAATCCGCTCCCTGGCATGATTGACTGTTAGATGAAAAAAAACCTCATTTGAAATCGTAAAGCCGACTCAGTCGTAATTATTTCTTCCTTTTATAGGCGAAAATGAGATAGACCAACACCACCTCAAGCATCAGCTGCAAGGATTTCGAGATCAGCCCGCCCGCTGAGAGCAGTAGGGCTGGCTCCGCCTGGTGCATGCTGAAGTAGACGAACATCACCAGCCCGTTGATCAGCAGGCCGATGACCCACAGCCAGCGCTGACGCACCAGGATCAGAAGTCCGCCCAGCAGGTACCCGCCCATGGCCGCGTAGCCGATAAAAGCGGGCGCGTTCGCCCAGTCGTAATCGCCGATGCCGAGTACGTGCAGGAAGATCAGCGCGTATGCTGCCACTGTCGCCAATGCCAGCCCGAACGCCAGCCAGACGGATTTGGCCGCCGTTTGATTCAGAGGGAGAGATTTTTCCATTGAATAAGTCCTTTGATACGAGAGTTTTTCAGTTCATATTGTTTACGTCACAGGCAGAAAAAAGGTTCATTTTCACTTCTTTTTCGGCGTGTTTTGGCGTCCAAAAAGAAAATCGACTTCACGAGGAGCAACATTAGGGGGATTGAATCTGCTTGGTTCCCTACCTATAATCATGAATGGATTCCTTTGTACTGTTTTTTCACGGGCGGTTTGGTCAATTTCACGACAAGCAACTTGAATTCCTTATTGGTGCAAGGCTGAAGGAACACGTTGAACTTTCGCCCGTTTCATTTGTTTAAATTTCAGGCAGCCTGTCGCTGCGGACCGGGGTGGCAAGATGGAAAAATTACTCAAAACAAAACATCGTGATCTCTTGTTTTTTATCGTGTCTCTCTTTCTTTGCTGCCTGGCGCTCACGGGATGCGCCTTGCTGCAGTCCCTGCTAGGATCCACGGATACATCCGCAGAGGACACCTTGCCATCTGATTCGACGCAGGGGCTTGACCTGACGGGCACTCCGTCCAGCGAGCTGGAGCAGTGGATCGCGGACCTGGCCTTCGGGGATGTGGGGGCTCGCGAAGCCGCCGTGGAGAGCCTGGTGGCGCTGGGTCCGCAGGCGGTGGAACCGCTCATCACTGTCATGCGGGACGGGAACAGTTCAGAACAAATGGGCGCCGCGGAGGTGCTGGGCCGCATCGGCGACCCCCGCGCCTTGGATGTGTTGATTGCAGCCCTGCAGGACGATTTCTCCCTCGTGCGCGAGAAGGCGGCGGAAGCCCTCGGCCTGATGGGGGATGCGCGCGCCGTGGAACCTCTGATCGCCGTCCTTCGCGATGAAAATTCTGAGGCGCAGGAGCAGGCGGCAAAAGCCCTGGGGCAGATCGGCGACTCGCGCGCCGTGGAACCCCTGATCGATGCGCTTTACGCCGAAGACCCGTTTGCCCGCGAGCAGGCAATATTTGCCCTGGGAAAGCTTAAAGACCCCCGGGCGGTCGAACCTTTAATGAGATTGTTTGAAAAGGGGGATTCCCTCGATCAGTATTATGCCGAACAGGCGCTGGTAATGGTCGGCGCGCCGTCCGTGGATTCGCTGATCTTGGCCCTGCAAAATGCAGACCGTTTTATTCAAACCCGGGCCGTCACCGCCCTGGGGGAGATCAAAGATCCCCGCGCGGCTGAACCCCTGGCAGCTTATCTGAGAACCGCCGACGATCAAATTCCGGTCTATCAGGCACTGGTCAACATCGGGGAGCCCGCCGTGGATGTGTTGATCGCGGCTCTGCAGGAGGACGACATTGAAGTTTCCGGTTACGCCGCCAAAGCCCTGGGCGAGATCCGTGACCCCCGTGCCGTGGAACCTTTGATCGCAGTCTTGTCGCAGGAGGATTTTTATTACAAAGGTTGGGCTGCGATAGCGCTGGGTCAGATCGGGGACCCCCGCGCCATTGAGCCGTTGATCGCCTCCATGAAAGGCTATGAACGGGCAACGCAAGGTCCCGCCAAAGACGCCCTGGTCATGTTCGGTGACCCCGCCGTGGAGCCCTTGATCGCCGCCCTCAAGAATGAGGATGCCGGTATTCGGCAATGGTCAGTGCTGGCCTTGGGCGAGATCAAAGACCCGCGCGCGGTCGAACCGCTCATCGCGGTTTTAAGCGACGAGGACTTTTACGTGCGCATTGAAGTGCCCATGGTGCTGGCCGGGTTTGACGATCCGCGCGTGCTGGAACCGTTGTTCGGCGCTCTGCAGGATACGAAGTGGTCTCGCGTACGCATGAACGCCGCCGACGCGCTGGCCGTGCTCAAAGACCCCGCCGCGGTGGAGCCCTTGATCGCCGCCTTGCAGGATGAAGATTCCTATGTACGCCGGCAGGTGGCGCTGGCCCTGGGAGCCATCGGCGACCCCAAGGCCGTCGATCCCCTTCTGGCCGCGTTAGATGATAATGATCCCGTGGCGGCCATGGCAGCCGCGGAGGCACTCAGTTGGTTTGACGACCCGCGCTCCCTCGACGCCCTGTCCCTCGCCCTGAACGAGGGGGACCTGCCGGTTATCGCCGGAGCCTATGAATACTACATTCGCCTGGGTCAGGTCGGCAGCGAAACCCTGCTCATCGACGCGCTGAACGCGTTTGGCGGCATCCCCATGGGTGAGGACTACCTGAACTGCGGCAACGCCGAACTTTCTAAGGCCGCGGAGGAGTGGACGAGCTCCAAGGGGTACACGATCACAACCTATCCCGGCGCCAGCGATTACCCGCGCTGGGGCAGCAACCCATAACAAAAAACCGTAGGGTGACATCCTCCTCATGTGAAGGGAATTATTCTCCCAAACACGATCGTAGGGGAGGTTCACGAACCTCCCCAAAGGAACTTGTTCTTTCACTAGCATTTCATAATTTCATTTATCTCACGGTTGGACCTTGCCTGACCCCCTCACATGCCCTCTCCCACAGACATCAGCCCAAACAGCATTTTATCCCCTCCCATGGGAGAGGGAAAATCAATCTTGCCATGCGTCAAATGCATCTGGGGTGAGGGCGGTTACACCATCACTCCAATAAACGGGGACATCTGAAAGCCTTTTTCTTTCACACGTGGACCTTGCCTGACCCTCTCACCCCGGCCATCAAATGGGAAATCGTAGGATGCCGTCCCCTGCTTTTGGGGACGCACCATTACGCAAGTAACTTATTGACTTTGAACCTCACAGCTGGACCTTGCCTTATCCACTCACCCTTGCCCTCTCCCATGGACATCAGCGGGCGGGGTGTGTTGGATTTGTCAATCCACCATAAACCAGTTTGTGCATGGTAGGCTGAAAAAATTATCCTTCCTTTCGCCATACGACTACAAATAATTCCATAAATAAACCGTTAATCAAATCAACAGAAAAATAAACGCAATGAGCCCTAAAAATCCTGTTCCCATCATGAGAAATATATAGAGTTTAATTACTTTATAGATTGGTTTTTCGTTTTTCTCAACAAAATCTAAGGCAGTCATTTCAATATCTTGTTTGAAATATTTGCGAGTGTGTTCTCGTTGCAAAATATATCTGTTGTGTGAATAGTAAATTCCATAGATCGACGATAAAGTTTGAATAATAATCAAAAAAGAGATTAGTATCTTTAGATTGCTTAAAGTCGTCGTGTTTATCCATGTTAGATTTCCATTTATAAATTGTGATTTGAATGATATTTCGCCACCAATAATAGCGAGCATAATGACTGTATTCCAATTTGCTATTGTTGTTTCAGTGTTTCTGTGATGTCGTAATTCGTTTAAAGACTCTTGGTAAACAATATCAGTTGTAACTGTTCTAGGATTAATTTTCTCTTGGCTACTCATATTTCCTCCCAATTTATTTAAAAATACTTACGATAAACAAATTTTATTAACCTAAAGGTTAGAATTTAAACTATAGAGATGTTTTTTTAATGTTGTTTATTTTTCCTAAATTCACAAAAAGCGCGATAAAAGAAACCGTTTGAACTAATAATGCGATTGATTTGTAGTCTGTTTGTATAAATGGAGTGTTTCTGGAATTCGGATTATTTTTATGGTAGTGCTGAAGGTCATTTCTGATTCTAATTAGTAATAATAAGAGGTTTTCAAGGTTTTGTTCAATATTATATTTTTTGTATATGTCACTTAATCCTTTTTTCAATTTTGGATCATTAATTATTTTATGGTAGGATTGTTTAGTAATTTGCGATAATTCCGTAGATTTATTAAATTCTTCTAGCAATTTCTTTTCTGTAAATTTACAATTCGAATACAAGTTTTCGATAATAAAATAAAAATGAATGTAAGCAAGTTTATATAGTCCTTTCTTTAGGAAATTAATTCCGATTCGCCAAAAAGCTAGGTCAAAATTTAATTCGTCAAATTCCCTTGCATCTTTCACAATATTTTTGATAACCTGTTCAGAAACTTTAACAGGTATTGAGATATTGTTTTCCTCATACATAACAGAAAAAGCTCTACTGGAATCCTTGAAATCACTTTCGTTTTGGCCATAACTTTTCTTTACCGGATATTCCCAATTTATACTTTCTAATGACCCTAAAGACTTAAAAGATAGATGAGATTCAATTGCCTGGAGTTCTGAGATTAATTCCGTATAAATTTCTTCATCTGAGTTAATTACTATATTGAACAAACCTTTTTCATCTTTAAAGAAACGAGGTTCAAACATATTATTATTTTCTGGGATTTCAATACATGCAATTATTTCTTTTAATTTTTTTGAATCGTCGGGAATAAAGGAAAATTTCATTTTACCTTTGTCAACAATTATCGTTGTTGAAATATAAATATCCCCAGTAACCTTTGCAACAATTTCATAATTCTTCATGTGCCCCTCTTCATATAAAACAAAATTGTGTAATGTTTATTTATTTTAAATTACCGAAATATAAAGGTCTTGTGGTGTTGCCGTAACTCAATCGCCTCACCTTCCACTTTATCCGCCCGAATTCGATGCAAAAATATTATACATTCGGGCTGAGTATAAAACCACTCCAGTTCTCTCTTGACAAAACAGAAAAAATGTTCTAAAATCACCCTGCACTATATCCTCCCCCGCACCTTCCCAACTGCATACTGGTCGCGCCTTCGTGCCTGAAAACGAATCGTCTTACCCTTAAAAACCGCCAAAACCCATCACAAAATGATTCGTTTTATTTGTTTTCGATATTTTTTCGGTACGAATACGAATCAATGATAAAAACGACACTCGATTTACACTTCACCAATCACCAATCACCAATCACCAATCACCAATCACCAATCACCGATCACCGATCACCGATCACCGATCACCGATCACCAATCACCAATCACCAATCACCAATCACTGCCCTTCTTCATGACCTTTGTCCCAAATTTCGGGACACTATCAACTTTGACGAGCCCCCCGGCCTGCGCTATACTACCTTTAACCAAAAACCCGCTTTTTAACCGGAGGATTTATTTATGTCGTCAGAGAATCAGTTCAAGTTGACCTACGCTACCATGTTCAACCCGCCTGAGGAACTGCACGTCCGTTACGAGCAAGCCCTGCAAAAGGTGAAGGCCTCTCTGGGCCGCGAACACGCCATGTTCATCGACGGCAAAGACGTCTTTGCCAAGGAAAAATTTGAGAACCGCAACCCCGCCAACACGGACGAGTTGCTGGGCGTCTTCCAGAAGGGCGACGCAGCCGATGCCGCTGCTGCCGTCGAAGCCGCCCGCAAGGCCGCCCCCCAATGGGAGCGCACTCCCTGGCAGGAACGCGTGGCCCTGGTGCGTAAAGCCGCTGCCATCATGGACGAGCGCACCTTTGAGATGGCCGCCGTCGTCTCCCTCGAGGTCGGCAAGAACCGTCTGGAAGCCCTCGGCGACGTGGCCGAGACCGCCGATCTCTTCCGCTACGCCTGCGACCGCATGGAAGCCACCAACGGTTTCGTCACCGAAATGGGACGCGACCCCCTGGTCGGCTTCAGCGCCACCAACGTCTCCGTCATGCGCCCGCACGGCGTCTGGCTGGTGATCAGCCCCTTTAACTTTCCCGCCGCCCTCACCGGCGGACCCACCGGAGCGGCCCTCGTCACCGGCAACACCGTGGTGCTCAAACCCGCCACCGACACCCCCTGGACGGCGCGCCTCATCACCGAATGCTTGCGTGACGCCGGCATCCCCGCGGGAGTGATCAACTTCGTCAGCGGCGGCGGCTCCACCACCGGCCAGGCCCTCATCGACCATCCCGATGTGTGCGGCATCACCTTCACCGGCTCCTTTGACGTGGGCATGAAGATCTACCGCGATTTCGGCTCCGGACGCTGGGTGCGGCCCGCCATCCTCGAGTTGGGCGGCAAGAACCCCGTCATCGTCTCGAAGAACGCCGATCTCGAAATTGCTTCCGCCGGGATCATCCGCTCGGCTTTCGGCCTTCAGGGGCAGAAGTGCTCGGCCGGTTCGCGCGTCTACATCGAAGCGCCCCTCTACGACAAGCTGGTCTCACGCCTGGTGGAAATGACCGAAAAGCTCACCATCGGCGATCCCACCCTGCGTACCATCACCCTGGGTCCGGTGGTGAACAAGAGTTCCTACAAGGACTACCAGGATTTCTGTGCCATATTGAAGGATTCCGGTGAGGTGCTAACCGGCGGCGAGGTGCTCACCGAGGGCATCTATTCGAAAGGATATTTCTGCGCCCCCACCCTGGCCGAACTGCCTTTTGACCATCGCCTGTGGAAACACGAGATGTTCCTGCCCATCACCACCGTCGGCAAGGTGGATTCCCTCGACCAGGCCATGCAGCTCGCCAACGACGTGGATTACGGCCTGACGGCCGGGTTCTACGGCAGCGACGCCGAAGCCCCCTGGTTCTTCGATAACATCCAGTGCGGCGTGTCTTACGTCAACCGCGCCCAGGGTGCCACCACGGGTGCCTGGCCGGGCTTTCAGCCTTTTGGCGGCTGGAAGGCCTCAGGCTCCTCGGGCAAGAACGCCGGCGGCGTGCACTACCTGCAGCTCTACATGCGCGAACAGATCCACACCCACGTGAAAAAGGACTGACACCTCGCGGAAGGGAAACCGGATGAGCAAACTCTGCACCTTAAAAGAGGCCGTCGCCAGCTTCGTGCATGACGGAGACGTCTTGTATTGTGCCGGGTTCACTCATCTCATCCCCTTCGCAGCCGGTCACGAGATCATCCGCCAGGGCAGGCGCGCCCTCACCCTGGCGCGCGCCACCCCCGATCTCATTTACGACCAGATGGTGGCGGCCGGCTGCGCTGAAAAATTGATCTTCTCCTATATCGGCAACCCGGGGGTGGGCTCACTGCGCATCATCCGTGAAGCCCTCGAGTCGGGCCGCCTGCGCTGGGAGGAATACTCCCATTTCGGCATGATCTCGCGCCTGCAGGCTGGGGCCGCGGGGCTGCCCTTTGCGCCCATGAACCCCACTGCCGCGCCCGACCTTGAGAAGAACAATCCCAACATCCGCCGCGTCAAAGACCCCTATACCGGCCGCGACGTGGTCACCGTGCCGCCCCTCACACCCGATGTGGGTATCATCCACGTGCAGCGTGCCGACCTCAACGGCAACGGGCAGATCTGGGGCATCATCGGGGAGCAAAAAGAGGTCGCCTTCGCCTCGAAGCAGGTCATCATCACCGCTGAAGAGATCGTTGACGAAGAGGTCATCCGCTCGGACCCCAACCGTACCCTCATCCCTGAATTGATCGTCAAGGCGGTCTGCCACGTGCCGCACTGCGCCCATCCCTCCTACACCCAGGGATATTACGACCGCGATAACCAGTTCTATTTGAACTGGGACAAGGTCACCGAAACCGAATCCGCCGCCAAAGCCTGGCTCGACGAGTGGGTCTACGGCGTGCGCGACGCGGAGGAATACTGGCAGAAACTGGGTGTAGAGGTGCACAAAAGGCTGGCGGTCAAACCCAAATTCGCCGCCCCGGTCAATTACGGAGAGTATTGAGGAAGACAGGAACCCATGACCCAAACCGTCGACCGGACCTATTCTGCCGCTGAATTGATGTGCGTGAACGCCGCCCGTCTGCTGCGTGACGGCGACGTGGTCTTCGTGGGGGTGGGCTTGCCCAACCTGGCCTGTAACCTCGCCCGCCGCACCCACGCCCCCAACCTGCAGATGATCTACGAAGCCGGGGTGATCGGCGCCCGCCCGGCCCGCCTGCCCCTTTCAATTGGCGACCCCACCCTCGTCAGCGGCGCGGCCTCGGTGTGCGGCATGTACGACATCTTTACCCTTTACCTGCAGCGCGGCAACGTGGACGTAGGTTTTTTGGGTGGGGCGCAGGTGGACCGCTTTGGCAACATCAACGCCACCGTGATCGGTGATTACGCCCATCCGAAGGTGCGTCTGCCCGGTTCGGGTGGTTCGCAAGAGATGGGCGGCTGGGCCAACCGCTGTTACATCATCACCCCGCACCAAAAGCGGCGTTTTCCTGAGAAGGTGGATTACGTTACCTCGGCGGGTTTTTTGAACGGCCGGGCGGAGCGTGAAGCCGTGGGAGTTCGCGGGGGCGGGCCCCTGGTGGTGGTGACCAACCTGGGGTTGCTCGAACCGGACGAGAGCGGTGAGCTGCAATTGACCGCCCTCCATCCTGGTTGCCGCGTGGAAGAGGTTTTGGCAAATACCGGCTGGGATGTTAAAATATCATCATCCTTGCGTGTCACGCCCGAACCGGGGGAATCCGACCTCCTTCTGCTGCGTAAAGAACTCGACCCGCACGGCATCTATTTGAAAGGAACTTGAGCTCGGCATGACCTCCATTCCCGGGAACATTGAAGTCTTAACCACGGTACCATTCCCAGACGCGGTCATGCAGCGTCTGCGTGAGCTGACCCCGCGTATCAAGATCAACTTGCATCCTGCCCAACGCGTGGAGGACGTGCCTGCAGACCTGTGGGACAAGATCGAGGTGCTCTACACCGATATCCTGCTGCCAGAACCCAAAATGGTTCCCAATCTTAAATGGATCCAGTTCCACTACGCCGGCATCGACTTCATTCAAAATTCGGCTTTGCTGAAAAAGAAAGACCTGATATTCTCCTCCATGAGCGGGGCCTCGGTCATCCAGGAGGCCGAATACATCCTCATGATGCTGTTGGGCTTGGGACATCGCTTTCAGGCAATGGCAGAGAATCAGCTTGCCAAAGATTGGCCGAAGGAACGTTGGGAAAAGTTCACCCCCCGGGAATTGACCGGCTCGACGGTCGGGTTGGTTGGCTACGGCAGCATCAATCGAGAAGTGGCGCGTTTGCTGCAGCCTTTTCATGTCACCGTGTTGGCGGTCAAGAAGACCGTCATGCAGCCCGCAGACTCGGGATATACTCTCGAAAATCACGGAGATCCCGAGGGCAATTTCTTCCATCGTTTGTATCCGGTGGAAGCGGTCAAACAGATGCTCAAGGTGTGTGATTTTGTGGTGGTGGCCTTGCCGCTCACGCCTGAAACCCGCGGCCTGATCGGGGAAGAGGAACTGCAGTCCATGAAGCCGGAAGCCTTTCTGGTCCACGTCTCTCGCGGCGGGATCGTCGATGAGACAGCGCTTATGGATGCGTTGAACAACCACCGGCTGGCCGGAGCCGCACTTGACGTTTTCGTGGAGGAACCGCTCCCTCCGGATTCTCCCCTATGGAAAACGAAGAATTTGATCCTTACTCCTCACATATCGGGTTTCAGCGCGCATTATAAAGAACGCGCGGGGGAGATGTTCGCCGAAAATCTCAACCGGTACCTTCATGGGGAAACCGTTTTGAACCAATATGACCCAGACCGCAACTATTAGACCATTAATGGGTTAAAATTCAATCGCGGGTTGTCGCGAAAGATAAATTATCGGGGAAGTGTCGAATTGCACGTGCAGGAGAAAAAATTACCGGTTTTATTGTTTGATCTCGGTTTTACCTTGATCAATTTTGAAGGCGATTTTTATGAGGCCATGCGTGTGTCTTATGAAAAGCTGGCCGACTCTCTCGTGGCCTCAGGCTGCCAGATCGACGCGCCAGAATTCGCGAAAAAGTTCTCCGAAGTCATTTCTGAATATTACCGCTGCCGGGCGATAGACCTGATTGAAAGGCCGGTTGAAGAATCCCTGAAAAAAACGCTGTCATATTTTTCAATCAACTCATTGCCTGACGATGTGATGGTAAAGGCGGTTGAGGCCATGTACACCTACACGGAATCCTGGTGGCAGGTGGAAGAGGACGCACACAAAACCCTTCAAATCTTGCAGCAAAAAGGGTACCGCATGGGGCTGATCTCCAACGCCTCGAATTCGCCCGACCTGAACCGATTGATCGACAACCACGGCCTTCGAAAATACTTTGAGGTGATCGTGATCTCGGCCGACGAAGGCATTCGCAAACCCGACCCGCAGATCTTCCTGAACACTCTAAAAAGCCTGAACGTCGAACCCGGGGACGCCATCATGATCGGTGACACCTTGCCGGCTGACGTGCTCGGCGCAAAAAACGTGGGCATGCGTTCGATCTGGATCACCAGGCGGGCAGACAGACCAGAAAACAGGGAAGTGTTCGGCTCGATCCACCCAGACTTTACGCTCAAAGACCTGGCAGCTTTACCTGCCCTTCTGTCGTCGCTGGAAAACTGACTTTTTCTCGTGCCATCCAACGTCTTTTACCGTTCCGACATTCTCTTCTTTGCAGGGGCTGTCATGATACAATCCATCCACGCAGATGAAAAAGAATAACATAGCGATTTCACCATACGTTACACTCGCCTTTGGCATTTTCGGGCTGAGCATGACCAGTATATTTGTGCGTTGGGCAGACGCTCCCGGAACCGTGACGGCTGCCTACCGCATGGCGTTTTCTGCGCTCGTGCTGACCCCCTTCGTGGCTCGCAAAGGACTGAAAATAGAAGCCAGCAGATCTTCCCTGACCGGATTGATCCTTCTGGCAGGTCTTTTTGTGGCGTTGGACCATGGCAACCTCAACACGGCCATTGGATTAACGAAAATAGCCAATTGCACGTTGTTGAATAATATCGCGCCCATTTGGGTGGCTCTTTTCGCCCTTACCGTATGGCGTGAAAAAATGCACAAGTGGTTTTGGGTTGGACTGGCGCTCACTCTGGCCGGTGCTGTGATCATTTTGGGCAGCGACCTTATACTTCATCCGCAATTGGGTCTTGGGGACGGTTTCGCTTTTCTATCAAGTATTTTCTACGCCGGATATTTTCTCGTCACCCAGTCCAGCCGCACGAGAATCTCCGCACTCCAGTATATCTGGATGGTAAACATTGTCAGCGCAATCCTCTTGTTTGCCTATAACCTGATCATCGGCAACCCGATTTTTGGATATGCTCCCGTTACCTGGTTGGTCTTTATCGGTGCTGGAGTTTTTTCACAGACGGTTGGCTATTTCAGCGTTGCGCACGCCCTCGGGCATTTGCCTGCTTCGATCGTCTCTCCGACCATGGTGATCCAAATCGTGATCACTGCCTTATTGGCCATTCCCTTTGCCGGTGAATCTCTATCATTGACACAGCTAATGGGCGGGGTGACAATTTTGGCCGGAATTTTGGTGATCAATTTAACGCGCAGACAGAAGACGGCCAGCGGAAGATAAAAAGACCAGTCTACTGGATCTTTAGAAATACGTGGAGAAATTATGCCCGATCATTTGCTTGAATTTGTCCACGACATAAGGATCAAAAGCCTTCCCGGCGTTATTTTCGATATAATCCAGCGCGTTGCCGTCCGTCCAGGCTTTCCGCCATGGGCGGTCACTTCGCAGGGATTCCCAACAATCCACCACGGAAAAAATCCTGGCAGAGAAGGGGATCTCTTCCCCTTTAAGGCCTTGCGGGTAACCCGTTCCGTCCCATCTTTCATGATGCCCATACGGTATTTCCAAAGCGTCATGTAAAAACTCAATGGAATTTAGCAGACTCTTGGCCGCCAGGGGATGTGTCTTCATGACAGTCCATTCTTCCGCTGTTAATGGGCCTGGTTTCAATAAAATATTCTCCGGCACAGCCAGTTTTCCAATGTCATGCAGCAAAGCGCCATGTCTTAATGATAATAACCCTTCTCCATGAAGACCGGCAGATTGTGCGAGTTCAACGGCCAGATCGGCAATGTGTTTTGAGTGTTCTTCTGAATCACCATTTCTGATGTCTATCGATTTTGCCCACCCTTCGATGGTTGCATCATAAGCCGAGCGCAGGTTCAAGTTAACTTTTTGAACCTCGTCCATCAGAAAAGCGTTTTCAATGGCTATCGCCGCCTGCCCAGCCAAAGATTCAAGTAATACCATCCAGGACGCTTCCTGTGTGAAAGGATTCAACTTGAATAATTCCAAAACACCTTTCACGATCCCCTTGGAAATCAATGGAATACCCAGGTAATGGGTAAATTCTTCCTGGTCAAAATCTTTGGTATGCAACAATGATTGAGGAGATTGAAGGTTATCAGCGGTGATAATTTTCCTTTCCAGAGCCGCCTGCCCGGCATAACTTTGACCCAATCTAAGGTTGGTCTTTTCGATGATACTGGTTTTAAAACCGATCCCTGCGGAGTATTTAAGAGTCTGCGTGTGCGGATCAAGGATCAGGATCGAAACCGCATCTACAAATAGCTGCTGATGAACCTGATTGATTAGAACGCGGAGTGTAATTGGAAGATCCATGCTGGCTGAAATTGCCATATCCACAGCGTGCAGGGCGGCAAGGTATCTGAGTTGTATCCGGATTTGTTCTTCAGCCTTTTTTCTTTCAGTGATGTCAAGGATTGTCACCAACACTCTGGAATAGGATTCTTTTCCGCCGGTAGGGATGGCAATGGAAATCCACACGTCTATCGTTTCACCATCAATGGTCCTGTTTTTGGTTTCTTGTACATAAGAGGTCTGATTGTTCCAGAACGCCAGAAGCTCGTTTTTAAAAGAGGGATATGAATCTTCGGTAAAGAAATGATCCAGAGATTTTAGTAACTGTTCTTTCGAGTCCGCCTTATACATTTGCAGCGTTTCCATGTTCACTTCAGTGATCGATATTTTTTTTACGGCATTTCTAATCCATTCTGGATGTGTTTCAATAAACTCATCAAGGTCGGTTACCCCTGTATTTCTCAATTCCTCGAACATGTTAAAAAGCTGAGAAAAATCCTCTTCTTTGATTGAGACGGGAACAGCATTAAAAATTGACCGATATCTATTCTCGCTCTCTCGAAGGGCCTGTTCAGCCAATTTCCTGGCGGTTATGTCATACATGACCCCGTGCCAGTCATCAGGATTCCCGTTTTGATCGAATACAAGGATCGCTTCATCATGAATCCAGATCATTTCCCCTGTTTTGGTAAACGCCCTGTATTCCACCACAAAGGGCTCTCCTGATTTGTCAGTTTCAATATCCGCATCGATTACTGATTGGAGGTCATCGGGATGGATGATTTTCATCATCAAGTCAGGATTGGTCATCCATTCTTCCTGGGTGTAACCGAGCAGTGATTTGATCTGCGGGCTGATATATTTGGGCTTACTAGGCAACGTGGCATAATCGAGATAGACCACAATATTCACCTGTTCGACCAACTGGCGAAAACGGGATTCGCTTTCGATCAATGCGTCTTCGGCTGACTTACGTTGTGTAATATCGGTGATACAAACAAGAACACTGCTGAATCCTTCACGCGTTTCGGGTATTTGCATCGCCACGTTTACAAAGATGCGATTTCCTTCAAGGTCAAGGTTGACTGTATCCCCGCTAAAAAAGGTCTCATGATTCCAAATGGAGACCAGTTCCTTTTTAAAATTGATGTTTGATTCTTCAGTAAAAATCTTGTCCATGGAAAAGAGTAATTCTTCTTTGGATTGAGATTTATAAATTTCAAAACTGGCTTGATTTACTTCGATAACATTGATAGATTTAATTGCTAACTCTACGAATTCCGGGTGACTGTCTAAATAACCTGATAAGTCATCCACTCCTGATCGTCTTAATTCTTCAAGCATATCGTAAACAATCGTGAGATCCTGTTCCCATATCGAGACGGGAACCGATTCAAATATCGTTCGATAGCGCCTTTCACTATCTTTGATCTGTTGTTCGTTTTCTTTAAGTTCGTCAATAATTCTTGACACGGTCATTATGCATTTTTCGCCCTCCACATCGATTACGGACGCTGTAATTAATACATAATGTTTTTTTCCGTTTTTATTGCGGAAAACCACTTCAAGCTGCTGAAATCCCCCATCTTCTTGGATCAATTTTATAAATTTTTCTAAATCCTTTTTATTCACCCAAATACCTAAATTTAAGGCAGTGTTGCCAATCACTTCTTCTTTTGAATAACCTGACAAGTCCAAGAAGCCTTGGTTCACCTCAACAAATTTTCCGGTCCCGATATTGGCAATGGCGATCGCATTCATTGAAGATGAAATAGTTTTAGAAAGTCGATCTTCAAGGTTTTGAATTCTGTTCTTGTTATGCAACCGGTCAGTAAAATCTTCAATCACTCCGATTCCTCCCTTGTTTTCATCAATTGAAGGAGTGGTCTGTAATTTGACGTATATCTTTTTACCTTCGTTTTCAACATCTGTGTTGATCCAACCTTCAAAGAGGCTGTTTTTCCCGTGAATCGAACTTCGGATGGCCGCGAGAAAATTTTTGTTATTGATATTTGGTAAGTAGAAAGCCCGATCTGGTCCTGGAGTCAACCCCATAATTTCAAAAAAGCGGTCATTGGCGTTAGTGATTTCCAGTTTGTTATTAAAAGAAAAATATCCAACCGGAGATTGGTAAAAAACGAGACGAAAACGCTCCTCACTTGTCTTAATCTCATCCTCTAATAGTTTTTCTGCAGAAATATCTGTAAAACAGATCAACAAGGAAGGACGTTCATCCCATATCACATTGATAATATTCGCTTTGATCCACGTTATTTCGTTTTTGTTTTTTACCAGACGGATTGGAATTTGTAGATTAATTTGCGAACCAGCGATAAATTGCTGGTATATTTTTGTTAACAACTCCTGGTCTAAGGGGTGGACATATTGCATAAAATCCGGCAGGTTTCTTGTGGTTTTTTCCTTTAGCCCTATGATCGTCCCAGCCCTCGGGTTCATAAAAACAATTTTATATTCAGAAATGATCGCAATGCCTTCCGCGGCGTTGTCAATTAATTCCTTGTATTTTTGATCATAATTTTGTGAACCTGATGGCTTGGGTCCCGTCGCTTTTTTTCCAATGAACCAAGCCAGGATGAAAATTAAAGCGGAACTGGTAAAAATCAGAAATCCATATATCAGAAACGACTTATCCTTGGTGTTAGTATCCTGTTGATATTGTGAAAGCCATTTGTCATTAATCTCCTTTAGGGTTCCATTGGCTTCCAGCAGGTCAATTTCTCGGTTTATTTTTTGAACGAGGTTTGAATTTTCTTGTAAGACCGCAAACCCATAATTTTCCGATGACGAAATGTGCCCAATATCCATGATGTTTTCGAGGTGGTTTTGTTTGATCCAGTAATTCCCTTGGATTTGTGTAACCAGCGCGGCATCGTAGGTTCCTGAATTAATAAGTGACATTGCCATTTCGGGCTTATCAACGATGTGAATTTGAGCAGGGTCTACCAAATGAGAAAGAAACATTTTTGTCGATGAGGAAGCAAGGACGGAATAAGATTTGTTCTGAAGATCTTTTATGGATCGAATATCAGATTCCTCATTAACAAACAAATCATAAGTTAAGAAAGCATAGGGGATTCCGATGAGAACACTTTTCGAAACCGGATAAGACTCTGGAATTCCTGCGATGAGGTCTATTTCACCATTGGTGAGGTTGTACTGAGCTTCATCAAAAGAAGTGAGTTTAAATTCAATCTCCATATCCAAATTTTGGGCGACTGCTCGCATCAGATCATTGTTTAATCCCTGGGCGATACCATCAACCCAATAAGAAAAAGGCGGGTTGTCTTCTTCACCGCCAACAATTATGATATTGTCAGCACTTGACGATAAACGCTCAGAAGATTTTTTTAAAAAGATGGATGTGCTTTGCAGTGTGCCCTTTAAAGGTTGGTTGTTGTTTTGAGAAACAAAAAAGAATAACCAAAATGTGCATCCGGCTATCAAAAACAGGACAAGTATTATCACCCAGTTATTCGATCTTTGTCGATTTATCATGTTTTGTGCTCGACCGAAATTCCTTGTAATAATCAAGAGGGTTCTTTTGTTGAAGAATTGTTACACTTATAAAGTACAGGGATAGTGTAGCAAGATTCATGCCAAACCATTGATAGATTGGATATGCTACAATAACCTTGGAGGAAAAATGGAGCGTACAGTACCTAAATCTGCATCAGATGAAATCGATCTTTACATTCGTACCTTCTATTCCTTGCTGCGGTCAACCACGGAGGTTCAGATCCGTTCATTGGAAGAGGTTCATGCGGGCATGAATTCCTCTTTACACATTTCTGCCCGAAATGATGTCTCTGATACCTCTGCCTTTATTTATGCAACATTGAGACTTCCTGATTGTATTTCAGAGGTTGAGACCATCATTCTTGGACAAAGCAGCCTTTTGTTCGCCAGGCACGGTTATCAAGATGTTGAAAATTGGGAAAGGGTTTTTTCGAAAGCCAGAAGGCGGCCTACTTTTTATAACCAAAAGGGACTCTTGGCTGTTTTTATTGCCAGCCAATCGGATATTGAAGACGTTGTGCCAATATTGACTGCCTACCAGATCGAATGGAACAAAATCCACGCCACACTTCAGAAACACAAGGAAAGGGTCGCGTCACTCTCAGAAAAAAAAGATTTACCCGATAGTAATTCTCTGGCAGACTTATTGAACATTAGTGTTGACGACGCTGCCAGGTTAATTACAATCTGGGGTGATGAAACCATTAATCTTCTCAATAAGATCATTGATAAAAAGTGTAAATTTAAAATTCGACTTCTTAATGGCTCATTGAGCGAATACCGAAAAGCAACCCGAATCTGGTGGGATACCATCGAATCTGTACAACCGTTACTGTTGGAGCGACCGGTATATTTTATTTCCAGCAATCCTCATAGTATTCCGAACCTTCTTTCAGGTTTTGCTTTAATAAATAAATCTGACCTGATAAAGTTTGTAGAAAACTCCGCAGATGCGAACCTGAGAAATGAATGGAATTGTCTCCAGCAATCTGACTGCGCTACTTCCATTGAGAATTTCTTGTATTATGTTCTAAAAAAATATCAACAAAGTCCTTCAGGTACCGATTCGATTACCCGGCAGTCGCAACACGAACGATCATTGGGCATCCATCGCGTCCACCCTCAGCACTCTTTTGATGTAGAAACACAAGTTATCGAACTTCGAAAATTAAATGTGGATTATCTTGATCCCCGACTTGTACAGGATAAGGCATCTAGAGAGATCTTAAAAAATAGCGACGCACTTCTATTTAATATTGATTACCCGCTAGGCATGGGAGCATATCATATTCTAATAAAGATCGCCGAGCACATATCTGATATTCTCGGTGTTTACATCATGGGAAAGTCGGCCACGCTGAATGGTGTTCGTGGTGATATTATGATCCCCAATGTGGTTCAAGACGAACATTCAAAAAATACTTATTTGTTTAATAACTGTTTCACCGCCTCAACCGTAACCCCATTTATAAACTATGGTACCGTTCTTGATAACCAAAAAGCCTTGACTGTGCTTGGGACTTTCCTGCAAAACTCCAAGTTAATGGATGTTATGTACCGCGAGGGGTATACAGATATTGAAATGGAGGCCGGGCCTTATCTATCTGCTGTCTATGAAATGTCAAGACCGAAAAGGCACCCCGTTAATGAGATCGTAAACCTGCAAGGATTAAGTTTTGAGGTTGGAATTCTCCATTATGTCTCAGATACGCCCTTGAGCAAGGGCAAAAACCTGGGCGCGGGGGCACTTTCTTATGAAGGGGTTGATTCAACCTATGCGTCCTCTTTGGCTATTTTGAACAGAATTTTTGAGTTAGAACGGACAAGGATAAAGCGATAGATTTTTACGAACCATCGAATTGACAAATAGAATAATCTGACATATCGTTATTATTGGTGAAGGATTTTCTCAAAGCTTTTCAATTAAAATCCAAATTTTGAGGCGGAAAATGGGTGAGAAATTAGATTTTTCAAAAGACCCTGAATTTTCCAAGATCGAAAACGCAGTCTTAAGAGCAAAAAAGGAATGGGAAGCCACCTTTGACAAGATTCCAGATCTGCTGATCTTGACCGATTCTGACGGCACTATCCTAAGATGTAACCAATCAACGATTCAAAAATTTCAAACTACTTTCCAAGCCATAATTGGAAAACCGCTATCTGGTTTTATTGATGGGGGGATGATCCCGGCGATTGAACCGGGGGATGAAAGCGGAATTGAGCTTCAATTCGCCGGAATCAGCGAATGGTTTAAGCTTACCTGCTTTTATGTGCCTTTAGGAGGACAGGAAAACAGTCTGTTGTACATATTCAGAGACATCACCCGTCAGAAACACGATGCGAGTGAAATTTTGCGTCAAAAGGAATTCTTTGAAGCTTTGTTTCAATACAATCCCGTTGCGGTGGTGATTCTTGATCTGGAAGAAAAAATAAGGTCCATCAATCCGGCTTTCGAGGTTCTCTTTGGATATGCCCAGTCAGAAGTCATTGGAAAGAAACTTGATCCATTGATCGCTGATGAAAATTTTCAGGAGGAAAGAGATCTAAGCAAAAACGTGTTGGAAAACGGTGCCATCCGAGGCCTGTCCAAGAAAAAACGCAAAGACGGAACAGTCGTGGATGTTGAATACGCCGGCGTACCTGTAATTGTTGAAGGACGAACACAAGGCATTCTGGCAATCTATTACGACGTGACTGAATTGGTTCAAGCGAAGTCTTTGGCTGAACAGGCAGATCGAGCAAAAAGTGAATTCCTCGCCAACATGAGCCATGAGATCAGAACACCGATGAATGGAATTATGGGAATGCTGGAACTACTTCTTGACACACCGTTAAATTCAGAACAAAAAGACTATGCTTCAACTGCACACGACAGCGCAGAAGCACTACTGGGTATTTTGAATGACGTTCTTGATTTTTCTAAAATTGAAGCCGGACAATTATCAATAGATGAAATCGAATACGACCTTAGGGCTACGGTGGAAGGTGTAGCACACACCCTTGTCGCACGAGCAGAAACCAAAGGATTGGAATTGGCCTGCCTTATTGATAAAGACGTCCCCGTTCGTGTCCTCGGTGACGCGGGAAGGCTTCGCCAGATCTTAATTAACTTGGTGGGGAACGCGATCAAATTCACGGATAACGGTGAAGTGGTCATCCGCGTTACCCTCCAATCAAAAGACGAAAAAGACAGCACACTTAGATTTTCAGTTTCCGACACTGGAATTGGGATCCATATAGACCGCCAAAGCGCGGTGTTTGAACGGTTTGTTCAGGCTGATAGCTCATCCACAAGAAAATATGGAGGTACCGGCCTGGGTTTGACAATCTCGGCCCAATTAACAAGAATGATGGGGGGAGATATTGGTCTTGAAAGTGAATTGGGAAAAGGAAGTACTTTTTGGTTCACCATCAAGGTCGGAAATGTTAAGGAAGGCGTGCAACAAATCTTGGCCCTGCCAAAAGACCTGATCAATGTGCCCGTCTTAATTGTTGACGACAATGCAACGAACCGAACGATTTTAGAAAAAATGATCAAGGGTTTTGGATGTAATGCTTTCTCTGTTTCGAGTGGAAAAGAAGCATTAAATATGCTGAATTCTTTTCATGAACTTAATAAACCTTTTAAATTGGTCTTATTAGATATGCAAATGCCGGAAATGGATGGCGAAGAAGTCTTATATCGTATCAAGAAGGATGTGCAACTCAAAGAGACGACAGTGATCATCCTGACCTCGATGGGTCAACGAGGTGATGCTTCACGTCTTGAAGCCATGGGCTGTAATGGGTATCTATTAAAACCTGTTCGCCAAAAGGAACTCTTTGGCGCCCTGATCAATATTCTCGGCAGGAAAAAAGATGAAGGTGAAAGTAAAACAGAGTATTCGCTGATCACTCGCCATTCATTAAAAGAACAGCAACGAGGAATGACGCGCATCCTTCTCGCAGAAGACAATCCCACGAACCAAAAACTTGCTATACGGCTGCTTCAAAAAGCGGGTTATCCTGTCGATTTGGCTTCAAATGGTAAAGAAACAGTTGAAGCAGTTCAACGCAATAATTACAAGATGGTCTTAATGGATGTACAAATGCCATTAATGGATGGATACGAAGCGACAAGGCGTATCCGTTCTTTGGGTGGCGAATATGTTGATTTACCAATCATTGCCATGACAGCTTATGCCATGTCAGGGGATCGAGAAAAGTGCCTGGAGTCAGGGATGAATGATTATCTCTCAAAGCCACTTAATGTAAACGACCTGTTTCAAATGATCGAGACATACGCTGAAGGGAAAAAACCCGATACCGACGTTAACATCATGGATGAAACAGATCATCTTGTCAAACACGCAGCATCTGACCTTTTTGATCTTGAAAAAGCATTGCCGCGTTTTGGAAATGATTTAGCCGCCTTCTTTGAATTATTGGGGGAGTTTATTGACCATACTAAAATCAATATTAAGGAAATTGAAAGAGCGTTGATCAGCAATGATGCTGCCAGGATTAATTTCTTAAGCCATTCGATTAAAGGAGCCGCCAGTAATTTTGAAGCCATTACAATCTCAGACCCTGCACAAAAGCTTGAGAAAATCACTTCCGAAGCAAAATTGACAGGTTGTTACGCTTTGATCGAAGAAATAAAAAAACAGTTGTCTCTAGTTGAAGTTTTCTTCCGGGAAAACAGTGGATCATAATTTTGAAAAATTTTTTCTTCTGGATGCTCCTAACAGGCTCGATGATGCTTTAAGGTATAATCTACCCTGAATTTGGAGGATGGATGGAAATTACTTGGTTCGGTCATTCCTGTTTTCGATTAACTGAAAGAAGTCTTGCAACCGTTGTTACTGACCCATACGATCATAAACAGGTTGGCTACGACCCCCTGAAGCTTAAGGCTGATATTGTGACGATCAGTCATGATACTGCAGGTCATAATTACCTGCACGCCGTAAAAGGGGATCCTCATTTGATTGATGGGCCCGGAGAATTTGAGATCGGCGGTGTTTTTATTACGGGGATTTATTCCAATGGACATACCAAAAAAAGCTCAAATGAGCCCCGCAATACACTTTTTTTATTTGATTACAACGGGATTTCAGTATTGCATCTTGGCGATCTAAATCGCGTCCCTTCTCAGAGTGAAGTTGAGGATTTTGGCCCGGTAAATATTGCCCTGGTTCCGGTTGGATCTGGGGGCGGGCTAAACGCCATCAAAGCCACTGAAGTAATCAGCTTATTGGAACCGAACATTGTTATCCCCATGCATTATGCCACACCGGCTGCAACGGCAACCACTCAACCTTTGGAACCACTTTCAAAGTTCTTAAAAGAGATGGGACTGACCCACGCAGAGACGGTTCCTTCTCTAAAACTTCAAAACGCCAAATCTCTTCCAGATGAAACGAAAGTGATCGTATTGGAATATCAAAAGAGTAGCAACGGATAATGCCAGCACACGAACCTGTAAAGCTTATCATGACCTGGGATATTAATCCTGAACACGAACAGGATTATTTCGAGTTTGTGATTCGTGAATTTATCCCGGGTGTTCAACGCTTGGGGTGTGACCTTTCAGACGCATGGGCAACGGTGTATGGTGAACAACCCCAGATCATGGTCAGCGCTGTAATCTCGAGCCTGAATCGAGCAAGGCAAATTATTAGCAGCCAGGGGTGGAAGGATCTCAATCTTAAATTGATGGATTTTGTCCATAACTATGAGATAAAGGTCATTCCCGCGAAAAACGGTTTTCAACTTTAAGAAACGATGAATAAAGATTTTAGCAAGCTGATGCTGGATTGGTATTTAATTCATGCCCGTCCTCTGCCTTGGCGT
>CAZNAF010000018.1:2573-13128 GCA_964570925.1 uncultured Anaerolinea sp. | reverse complement strand
CCTGGCATTGGAAAATATACTGCGGCGGCGATTAGCTCCATTGCGTTTGGGCTTGACGAGGCGGTGCTTGATGGCAACGTCAAGCGTGTGCTGGCGCGCGTACTTGGAATCGAGGAAGCGGTAAATTCGACAAGCGGAGAAAAAAAGTTATGGCGCCTTGCAGCCGATTGTTTACCGAAAGGCCACGCATCAGACTACAACCAATCGGTCATGGATCTGGGGGCAACCATCTGTGTACCAATTTCGCCTCAATGCGGTGAGTGCCCGGTAGCAAAAATTTGTGTGGCAAATACTAAGGGCACCCAGAGCCAATTGCCGGTGCTGTTGGAGAAAAAAACCGTACCCCATATCAATGTCTGTGCCGCGATCATAAGCCGAAACGGAAGGGTGCTAATTGCAAAACGACCTGCCCATGGCCTGCTGGGCGGTTTATGGGAGTTCCCCGGGGGAAAGGTAGAAGAAGATGAATCCAATGAACAAGCCCTGGTGAGAGAAATTCGTGAGGAACTTGGTAGTGAAACCACTCCCCTGAAATTATTTGGAACTTACCAACACGCCTACACTCATTTCAAGGTGACCCTGCAGGCATGGACAACTAAATTGGCCAATTCCGAACCTGTTTCCAAAGAAGCAAGCGAAATACGATGGGTAAAAATTGGCGAACTGGGGGATTATCCGATGGGGAAGATTGACCGTATGATTTCCAGAGACCTGGCAAAAACAAATAAAACAACGGCTCAATAATCAGCCGTTGTTCCACCATTGTGTAAAAAAATTTCGATCAATAATTTTTAAAAAAAACCTTGAAAAGCGATTGCATTTTCAAGGTTTTAATCGAGTCTAATTTTTCACAACGTTCACAAAAATCATCGGGCGACGATGGGTTTCTCGATATAGATAATTCCCAACTGCCTGTTCAACATCTTTTTGCAGACTGCCATTCGCTTTTGCGGCAGTATCAAATATCTTGGCTCTCAGACCGTTGAAAAGATCCTCTGCATCATCATAGGTGATAAATCCACGGCTGATGATCTCAGGCATTCGCATGGGTTTTCCGGTACGCTGGTCCATGATCAAATTGACCACCATGACACCTTCTTGTGAGAGAACCTCCCGGTCTTTCATGACCGCTTTGCTCACATCGCCTACTCCGGAGCCGTCAACATACACGTAGGAAGCCGGCACTTTTTCGCCCTTGCGCATTTTTCCATTGGCAAATTCAACGGTTTGGCCGTTCTGTAAAACAGAAATGTTTTCTTCAGGAATACCGACTTCATGAGCCAGTTTAGCGTGTTGTCTTAACTGGCGCAATTCACCGTGGATGGGGATGAAGAAATCAGGTTGGGTTAAGTGGATCATCAGTTTCAACTCTTCCTGGCTTGCGTGCCCCGAAACGTGAACAGGGGCGATGGAATCGTAGATGACTTCTGCTCCCCTTTCCATCAGACGATTGATGGTGCGTGATACACTCTCTTCATTTCCAGGAATTGGATGAGCTGAAAAGACGATGGTGTCACCTTCTTTGACATCGAAGACTCGGTGGCTGCCCATTGAAAGTTTACCCAGGATGGAAGACGGTTCTCCCTGAGAACCAGTGCACATGATGACCACGTTCTTGTCAGGCATGTTCAAGGCTTCATCGAGGCTGACAATCAAGTCATCCTTGATTTTCAAGTAATTCAGTTTCCTGGCGATCTTGGCATTATCCACCATGCTCGTCCCGGCAAATGCGATCTTTCGCCCAACTTTAGCCGCAGTGTTTGCAGCTTGTTGCATACGTGAGATTAGGGAAGCAAAACTGGCAACAATGACCCTGCCTTTGGCCTGGCGAAACACCTTTTCGAAGGCGTCGTCAATAACCCGTTCTGAGGGAGTCCAACCGGGCCTCTCTGAATTTGTTGAATCGGCCAGGAGAGCCATCACACCTCTGCGCTGGAACTCGGCGAGTTTGGCGTAATCGGTAGGCCACCCGTCAACAGGCGTATGATCGAATTTATAGTCACCCGTGTGAACGACCAACCCTGCCGGTGTTTCAATGCCAAGCCCGATCGAGTCTGGCACGGAATGGCACACGTGGAAGAAATCCACCTTGAACGGGCCGATTTTGCGGGTGTCACCGGCGTGTATGGTTTCCAATTTGGCTTTTGATGCCAGCCCGTTTTTGGCCAGTTTCACTTCCAACAACCCGCGCGTTAAGGGGGTGGCAAAAATGGGTGCCTGAATTTCTTCGAGAACATGTCGAATCGCACCTGTATGGTCTTCGTGACCGTGCGTGATGACAATACCACGAACCTTGTTTCTACGCGAAAGCAGGTAGGTGAAATCAGGAATGATGTAATCGATTCCCAGCATATCATTTTCCGGGAACATCAATCCGGTATCCACCAAGAGTAGGTGGCCTTCATATTCGTAGACCATCATGTTTGCGCCGATTTCCCCCAGTCCTCCCAAAGGAATGACTTTAAGCACGCCGGTCTGCGTGCTTTCATTTTTATTTTTTTGTTTCATTCTTTACTACTAAACCTTTCTCGTTCCCCAATTGAAGAACATTGTCATGATTAAAACTGCAGAATTTGCAGTATAAGTTCGGTGTGATTAAAAATCCCCGGCAATACTACAGGCCAGGGATTATTTTTGAATCATCATTTCAAATGATACAGCCTCTATTTTGCAAGAGGAAAAACCTTTTTTGTTTGCCCAAACAAATTTTTTCATCTACCGTATAAAATCCGTGAGCAAATTCCAGTAAGTATTACTGAGTAATTATACACCATTTTTATTAATAATATGAAGTAATTTACACGAAAGGGATCAAAAAATTCTGCGTTGGCCGTTCAGCTTTTCGCGGATCTGCAAGATCTGTCGTCGTAAGCTTTCGTCTTTTTCCATCAAGTCAGCTACTTTTTCACAGGCATAGATCACGGTGGTATGATCCCTGCCTCCTAAAACCTGCCCGATTTGTGGAAGCGAAACGTTGGCTTCCTGGCGCAACAAGTACATCACTACCTGCCTGGGGAGGGCTGCCTCGCGGGTTCGATCACGCCCGATGAGTTTTTCGGTACTGATGCCGAACACTGAAGCAACAATATCTACTACCCGTGTGGGTTCATAAGTGTTTCGTTGAGGGACTAAATCCGTCAAGGCCACATCAATTAATTCTTCGCTTAATGGTTTTCCTCGTAATTCCGCATAGGCAATGACCCTGGTGAGGGCGCCTTCCAGTTCGCGAATATTTGAAGTAAATTGTCTGGCTATATGCTCTAATAATTCGGTGGGTACGCGGCAGGAAGATTTTTCCGCTTTGGCACTTAGAATCGCAATGCGGGTTTCCAGATCCGGAGATTGAATATCAGCGGTGAGTCCCCATTCAAAGCGGGAGCGTAATCGTTCTTCGAGCGTGTTCATCGCTTTGGGAGGTCGATCTGAAGACATGACGATTTGTTTGTCCTGTCCATGAAGTGTATTAAATGTATGAAAAAATTCCTCTTGCGTGGATTCTTTGCCAGCAATGAACTGGATATCGTCGATCAAAAGGATATCAATGCGGCGATAACGCTCACGAAAAGCCGTTGTATTATGAGTGCGAATGGCATTGATCAGGTCATTGGTAAATTCTTCAGACGAAACATAGAGGACACTTTTTCCATTGTTGCGTGCATGATTTCCAATGGCATGCAAGAGATGTGTCTTACCCAATCCGACCCCGCCGTAAACGAACAGCGGATTGTAGGCCAGGGCGGGCTTTTCTGCCACTGCCAGGCAAGCCGCGTGGGCCAGCCTGTTTGAGGAACCTACGATGAAGTTTTCAAATTGATATTTTGAGTTTAAACAACAAGGCATTGCCGGCTGGTTGATGGAAACAGCCACAACCGTTTCAGTCTCCTTCGGCTTTTCCTCCAGCTTTGTTTGATAATCTTTATGCCAGACCACAAATTTTACACTTTGGGGAGTTTCCATGAGTCCGCTGAGAATGCGAGTGATCGTGCTGGTCAGGCGTGAGTCAAGCCAGTCTCGGGCATAGGCGTTTGGCACGCCCACGGAAAATGTGTTTTCCTCGTATGCGATCAACTCGGCGCTGCGAACCCAAGTGTCATACGAGGCTTTTGACATTTCCATTTGCAATTGGCCGATGGCTGCCTGCCAAGCCTGTTGCGAATCCATAATCAGACCCTCTTTGCGTGTAAAGTATAGTGCAATGCGTGGCCAAACCACGATCAGCTGTGGTTACTGGCAAGTATGGAAAAATTTCTTTTGGCTTTTGGAAGCTCAATCCCGATCAGCTTCTCGAATTAGCTACTGACCATTTTAGCAGAAAGGAAACAGCCGGACAAGACGATTACCCTACGCTGAATTAAAAAATATTAATTCTTTAAGGTGGCGAATCTTAAATATTGAGGAGTATTTCACAGGCGCATTAATTTCTTTCCGATTATTTTTTACGCCACAAACACGTAAAACAAATTTTCGATACCCATACATGTGGGGTTAATTGAAAAAAAACACGCGTTTACTCCAAATATGCATGAAAAAATCAAAGATTTTCCGTCGCACCCACAGCGGTTTGGCCTATCGTTATAAGCCATAATCTGGTGTCAATCTTTTTTAACATTATTAATCTTTACTATGCAGTAAGCTCGTTGTTCAATTTGCACAGCGAGGAATTATGATCTTAAAATCAAATTTGCTGCTTTTCTGGCAATTTCCACCGCAAAGTTCGTGCCCCTGTCCCACGGGTAAACCTGCGACATGCTCGCGAAGAACAACCCTGACAGGGGAGTCTGAATGGACGGAATATTTTTGGAGTGATTGACAAATGGGACGGGCTGCGCGTAATCTGATCTGGTCAGCCAGGTACGCTGCACCCAATCCGGCTTGAAATCCGGATTGATCCTGGTGAAACTGGGTAAAAATTTCTCCAACAATTCTTCTTGACTCAACTTAAAATATTCATGATCGGTCTCAAGATAATCACCACAATAAACCAGGTGCTCACCGCCAAACCTTTCTTTGGGCAGAAAATTGGTGTGCTCAACCAACGCGAGGAAAGGAAAGCCGGCTGATTTTGGCAGGTTGTACCAGTAGTACCCTTCGCGAGAGAGTTGGTGTTTTAAGGAGATCATTAACACGACCGCACCGATACTTTTTAAATCCAGCAATCCTTGCAGATAGGTAGGCGGAAGCTGCGGTGTCATTTTCGCCATTTGAGCAGGAGACATAGTGACCAGAACCTGATCAAAAATTTCCTGTTTTTTATTGTATGTAAGCGTGAGTTTCTTTTGGTCAGACTGGATCAATTCAACATTGGCCTCAAAGCGGATCTCAACCCCCTTCTTTTTCAGGATGGCAGAGAAATCATCGGCAAAGGCTTGAAATCCACCTTCGTACGTCACCAGCTTGGTGGTACGCGCGTGCAGACGCGCCCACATCCATGCCATATTGACCTGGTCGGCATAATGCTCTCCGAACTTGCCGATGACCATGGGCTCCCACATCTCTGAATACACTTTTTTACCTGCCCATTTGCGCATCCATTGCGCCACAGTGGATTTTTCCAGTGGTTTCCAGTTTTTGGTTAATCGCAGGTAAACGCCTACCAATCCGAATCGGATCTTGTTGATGCCGTAGCCCAGGCCTGGATAAAGCAGAGCACTCAAGATCGAATCAAATGGATAAAACTTTTCTTTAAAAAACATGACCGTTTTGGGTTTGCGAACAAGGACTTTATGCTGTAATCCCAATTCCTTGATCAGCGCAAACATGTGTGCATCAGAGGTGAACCAGTGATGATAGAATTTTTCCACTGTCCAATCCCAATTTGCTTCTTTATAACCCCCGGCCAAACCACCCGGCATGGATGAATTTTCAAAAATGGTAACCTTGTGTCCCGCCTCGCGTAGATCGAATGCTGCCGTAAGCCCTCCGAAACCGGCTCCGATAATGGCAATATTTTTCGTTTTCATGATCCTCCCGCGGGGTAGTCCAATCAGGAATCAGTTGGCTGGATTTTTTCTGTTTCGGTGCGAAGCGAGTCGTTCCACTTGATCCCTTCACGTGCCATAAAGGCAGCACCAAGCAGGGTGATGGGCAGCCATAACGCCACGTGCAGCACAATGGCGTAACCCAGCGCTTCACCCCCGCTGACACCATAGGCTACCAGAACTGCTTTTGTTACCGCCTCCCACGTGCCTATATAACCCGGCGCGGCCGGGATGATTGTGACAAGGTTCGCGATACCGTTGAGCAGCATGAGGGCAAAGAAACTTACCGTAAAAGAAAAGGCGTGCATGACGAACCAGTATTTCACCGTTTCAAGCAGCCAAATAGCAATGGAAGTCAAAAAGACCATGAGGACATTTGCCGGGGAGCGTAAGGAGGCCAACCCGTCAAGAAATTTCAGCGTAATCGAGGAAGCTTTTTCACGAAAACGGCTGGGCATGACGTGAGAGATCACCCATAAGCTCATTTTTTCACTGGTGCGCGGGAACATGGCTGCCAGCAGGAAGACGACAAGCACACCGATGAAGATCCCGGTACCAATTAAAGCCAATTCCTGAATATTGCCAACAAATCCGGAATTAAATGAGGCGACCTCGGCCAGTTTGGGTAAATTGACGAAGACGAACCCCAGCATTACGACTGCGTCAAAGACGCGTTCAACAATGATCGTTGCCAAAGATGCAGAAATGGAAATGCCTTCTCTTCGCTTTAAGACTACCGCACGCAGCACTTCTCCTGCCCGGGCTGGATAGATGTTGTTCCCCATGTAGCCAATGCAGGTGATCGGGAACATCACATTCGTGCGCACTTTCTTGATCGGTTTGAGCAGGTAATGCCACCGCCAGGCTCGAGCCCATACACCGACAAAATAGACCGCGATGCCGGGAAAAATCCACCAATAATTGGCAGTTTTGATCGAGTGCCAGAATTCATCCAGGTTTAATTTGTTCAGAGCGAAATATAGAAAAACCGCGCTGATCAACAATCCGATCCAGAATTGCCATCTTTTCATAAAAGAAATTCTACCATGAGTGAAACCACTTGCAGACTTTGAGGGGTCGCATATAATGCTATATAGAATGGATCTGAATTTGAATGAGGAGCCAAAGCTTTATGACCTGATCTATGCCACGGTCCGGCAGATCCCAAGCGGAAAGGTGGCAACCTACGGGCAGATTTCCGCCATCGTCGGAAGGTGCTCAGCGCAGATGGTGGGGTTCGCTCTGGCGGCTTTGGGCAGACAAAAAACAACGACGGATGTGCCCTGGCAGCGCGTGATCAACGCGCAAGGAAAGATCAGCCCGCACGGACAGGGATTTGGAACCAACATGCAGCGAGCGTTACTGGAGGAGGAAGGTGTCTTGTTTAACCTTGAAAATGAGATCGACTTTGAGAAGTTTGGCTGGGATGGCTTCTCGGCCAAATGAAACCAGGAGGTTGAAATGATCGGAGCCATTGCAGGAGATATCATCGGATCAGTTTATGAATGGAAAAACATCAAGACCGCTGACTTTGAATTGTTTTCGCCTGAATGTCGATTCACTGATGACAGTGTTTTGACCATTGCCCTGGCTGACGCCATCTTGAGCGGGGATAATTTTGCCGACAAGATGAAGGAATATTACCGGCGTTATCCGCAAGTTGGATTTGGGAGCAATTTTGCCAAATGGGCTGAATCAGACCAGAGCAGTCCTTACAATTCCTATGGAAACGGTGCAGCCATGCGCATCAGCCCGGTGGGTTACTCCTTTTCCTCTCTCGATGTGACCCTAAAAATGGCCGAATATTACACCTCGTTAACGCACAACCACCCGGAGGGCATTAAAGGGGGCTGCTCAACGGCAGCAGCGATCTTTATGGCACGCAGGCGGCACAGTAAGGAAGAGATCAAACAGTACATCGAATCGACGTTTGGATACAACCTGTCGAGAAGCCTCGACTCCATCCGACCGGGTTATAAATTCGATTCGTCCTGCCAGGGCAGCGTACCGGAGGCCATGATCGCCTTTTTGGAATCCAATGACTTCGAGGACGCCATTCGCAAAGCCGTCTCCTTGGGCGGTGACAGTGACACCATCGCCTGTATCGCAGGCGGAATCGCGCAGGCTTTCTATGGAGAAGTCCCTGATCTTATTGAAAAGAAGGTGTATACCATCCTGGATGAACCATTGGGTAAGGTGACGAGAGCCTTTATGGAAGAAAATTGGCCTGACTGAATCATAAAAAAAGCCCCCGATGGATTCCATCGGGGGCAGATTTTTAATCCATAAAGTACTGCACGCAGGAGACAATTTCTCCGTCTTTTTGATAATGGAAGCCGCTGGGGCTGTTCCCTGTCACCTTGTATTTTGCGAGAACCGTGTGATACTCTTGCAGCAAATTCCAGGCTAGCGAATTGCTTATCGAGAACTTTTGCCAGGGTTGGCTGGTGGGGTCTTCCATCAGGGCGTTATTACAGGAAAGCGCGTAACCAAGATCCTCTTTTACTTCAGCTGGAGTAGCGGGGTCGGAAAACCGTTCAACAAGCATCGGAACAGCGTCTGAAGATAAGGAGACCAGGTGCGGTACATCCAGCTCTTTGCCATCGATTGCCCGCTCAATGTTTCTTTCGGCGATGAATCCGTTCACATTCATGATCGCCAAAGCGGACGCAAAAGCCAATGTAGTGATCAACAGAGCGAAGGCAAAATGGCCACGGCGGTTGATCAGTTCAAGAAGGATGGCCGTGAGAATGAGGCCAGCCAGACAGAAAATGAAGACGTGTGTGTACGTGCGCAATTGTGAAAAGCCGTAAGCGTCTTCATAGAGGCGCAGTCGTTGCAGAGACGAGACCAGCATGACCAGCACGTTTGCCATCAAAAGCACAGCCAGGATGGTGAATCCTCTCTGTTCCCTTTTGGTTTCCCTTCTGGATACGGTATTAAGCAACAGGTAGATCGCAAGGCTGATCACCGCCACGGCCACCAGTTCGCCAAAGCCTTTACGGGCATACTCCGCGTAGGTGAAACCGGTCTCACTGATGTTGACGTCCCCGCCAAACAAATAGCGAAATTGGATAAAAACGAAGCTGAGGAAGAGCAGGTTGACCGCGCCCAAGATCACCGCGGTTTCCGTCCATCCTAAAAATGGTTTCATCCACGGGCTGCCCGGATCGGGGCGGTCTTCTTTTTTATTGGGCAGGATGGCGTGCAGGAAGAGTCCGACCAAAAAAGTGCCAATGACCACGATGTAAAACAATCGGAACAGGTATTGGGGTAATTTTTCGATGTTTAGAACCCTGGCAAGCCAATCCGCGAAGATCGGATCCGCGGAAGAAAGCAACAACGCGAGGAGAGCGACGATAGGCAGGGCGATCAGCAAGCCGCGTACCACGGCCCAGCCCTTTTTCCCCTTCTGCTTTTCGGGAGCCTGTTCCAGCGGAGGAGGCGTGCCACCGTTCTTTGACCCCAAGAGGATCGCTCGGGATAATCCGGCGCCGAGGGCAATGAACATATTTTTAAAATAGTCCACCATGCGATAGGAAGGCCAGTAACCGGTGAGGAAGGTCGCGCTCAATAAAAGAGCCCCAGTCAGCGAAAGGAAGACACCGAGAAAGCGCGTAAATGGTTCATTGCGCCAGGCAGGGAGGATGGAGAAGGCGAAGATCAAAATGGCAAGGACGAGGCTGATGGCTGAAGGTTTTTGTCCTTCACGCCAGGCCAAGAAAAAGCCCGTGCCTAATAGTACAGCGATCCAGATCGGAAAAGAAATCCCCAGACCTTTTTGCCAAAAGAGGAAGTCGAACAAAGCGGCTGCCACCAAAGCAGCCAGCCAAAACCAATTCTTGTGTTTGGGCATATTGATCCTTTCAATATTGCGCCACCAAAGCAAGCACCATGGCCAGCACGAGAATGATACCGACCACGGAAATAAAGACCTGTTGGCGGCGTATCTTTTTTTGTTGGAAAGTCATCCGCGGTTTAACTTCCCGGTTGTGAAGTTTCTCATTATTTTTTGGCATAGCTTTGCCTCACGTGATGTGTGTAGTCTAGGTTTGCAAACCTATCAAAAACTATCAGTGGACTGACGAAACCTATCAAAGTCAGCCCAAACCATGATAACTGAAAAAATCCCTCCGCCTGGGGGATGTAAACAGTCAAAGTTGGTCAATGGCAGAGATCAGGATTTTTCTGAAACCGGAGCGTCGTTTTTCTTGGCGGATTCGGCGGTTTTTTCTGCGGCAGGTTTTGGGGTGGGGGATTCGGTTTTGCTCTCAGCCGCGGGTTCATCTTTTTTATCGCCAGCCCATTTTGTTGCTCCGGATGGGGATCGATGATCTGTGGCGTAAAAACCAGACCCTTTAAACACGATACCAACCGGAGTATAGACCTTGTGCAAGGCGGGTTTTCCGCACTCGGGGCACTTGGTCAGCGGTTCATCCGAGAACTTTTGTGTGGCATCGAATTGTACACCGCAATTTTCGCACCGATAGGTATAGACAGGCATCGAAGCACCTCAATTTTCCTTAGAACAACAATCCTGCCCATTATAGTCTGATTAAAAGGGATGGTCAAGAAAG
>CAZNAF010000018.1:0-2473 GCA_964570925.1 uncultured Anaerolinea sp. | reverse complement strand
AAATAAAATCAGTTGATTATATCGTATGGAAAAGGGGTAACCTGAAGAAAACTCGACGTATGGAATAACCAATTTTTAGTTATCCGCGAGAGGGGGCAAGAATTGGCGGCTAATAGATCGTGCTTGCCACGCCGGGGGCAATTCTGTATAATTCAAACAAATGTTCGATAAATGAAAGGCCATCATGCCGCTGGATTTTCTCAATTTGCAAGGACAGGCGCAAAAATATGCGGAGGCGGCAGCCACCCTGCGGCTGGAGCGCGCAGGCAGGCTGCAGTCCTGCCAGGCCTTAATGCAGATCTTTGACACCAGGCTGGAGGAACTGCGCGCGATCGTGGTGGAGGCAGCGGCACAAAACAAAGGCTTGCGCTGCGCAATGCCACGGGATGAAGCGCTCTCCACAAGTCACGCGGCCAGCCTGGCCGTCCCGGCCTGCACGATCCTGGCGGCGGACGGTTCACAGATCAACCCCGACCCGCACGGCGAGGAACTTTTCGGACTGGTGAACGTGGGCGTTTTCACCATGAAGCCGGGCAGCGGCAGTGCGCCTGAGATGACCATTAACAGCAGCCTGCTTTTTGATGAGGCGCTGCATCCAAACGACAGCCTGGCTTCTGAAGCGTTGATCGCCTTAATGCGCGACACGCGCGAACGGGAGATCCTGGCCAAGATGGCGCATGCAGAAGCGTCGCCCGTCATCGCGCTGACAGATGGGCCGTTGGAACTCTTCCGTGAACCACGAACTGAGCAAGTGTTCAATAATTATTTCGAGAAATATTTAGCCGCCCTGGACAGGCTGGCAACCCATCAAGTGATCACTGCCGGCTACGTAGACCGTCCGCGGGCTGACCTGGTGGTCAAGATGCTGGAACTGGCCAGCCCCAACAAAGTCGAGCAGCCCTTCAGGGGCGTGAGCGACCTGGCGCTTTTCGAACCGATCCTGAAGTCCGGGGAACGTTCGGCAGTCTTCAGGCTGCAATCCAGTTCGGCGGAATACTATTCCAACGAGATCGAATCGGGTAAGGCAGGACCCAGGACGCTGTGTTTCTTTTATCTGAACGTCGGATCTGAAAGTCAACCCGCCCTGGCGCGCGTGGAAACACCGCTGAGGGTGGTGGAAAACCAGGCGATGATGGAGTTGCTGCAATCTGTTTTGGTGGAACAATCCAAGCAATTGGGATCGCGGCCTTATCCCTACCCGCTCCTCCGCGCGCATGAGATCGCCGTGGTCAAGATTGAAGACCACACTCAGGTGCTGGAAATGTTGCAAAAAGAGTTGATCCGCTGCGGGATCATGCCCGGGTTCACTTCAAACAAACAATTCGGCAAGCAGAATTTGGGAAGAAGAAGGATGAGATGACAACCATCGCGATCGGTCGATTATTAATGGCAAACACGGCAGGCTGCATGATCGGCTGCCAGGTCCCCGCGCAGGACGCGCCGGCTTTCGGGCAGATGGTGCGCATTCCGCTGGAAGTCGGCAGCCAGATCTTTGGCCTGGTGCACGAGATCCATATCGATGATGACGGGCTCGTACGCCAATTGGCCGGTTCGACCAACCTGGCAGAGGAGATCATCGAAGACAACCGTCGCAACCGCAACATGCCCGTGGAAATGAGTGTGGTCTTCATCGGCTGGCAGAGCGGGATCACGCTCTCGCACACCCGCCCTCCCCGTCCGCCGCTCTCGCTGGACAAGATCTATCCATGCAGCGACGAAGAAGTGGCGGCCTTCTGCGCCGGGGGTAAATTCTCATACCTGCGCATGCTTTTACGCAACGAAGAATTGCCCGTTGCCGATCTGCTCGCCGCGCACCTGCGCCAGGTGAGAAGTGCCGGCGGGGCAGACCTGGAAAACGCCCTGCGTGAGGTGATTGCGCTTTTAAAAGATGATTACCCGCAATTGATGGACCTGCTCAGCGCGGTCTCTGAAGTAGTGGAATAAAGAAGGTGCCCATGTCAAACCAGGATATGAACTTAACCCCTGAAGGCCAACCCATTGGTTACGTGGTGGGAGGTGGCCTAAAAGACAACCTTTCCGTGCGACTGACCATCCCGGCGGAACAGGTACAGGAAGGCGGTTTCGTGGTATTGGAGAGCGGCAACTGGCAGTTCTACGGGCTGGTGACCGACCTGCAGCTGGGGGCGAACGACCCGCGCTACGCCGAGATGCAATCTGCTGGCAGGCTTTCGCAAACCGCTGCGCGCCTTTTGAAGGAACAGACTTTATACACAAACCTGGAGGTACTGCCCGCCCTGATGCTGGAGCGCGGACCCGAACCGGGTTCGCACGATTACGAAACCTGGGCCAGGGCGCACCAGAATGAGAACACGCCCCGTCCGCTGCCGATCAAGACCGTGCCTGGCCATCACGCCCTGGCAAGGCTGGCAACTGCCGGGGATGTGGCCGAGATCTTCGGCACACCCAAAGAAAAGGGTTATTTCGAGATCGGACGCACGCGCGAGCAGGACCA
>CAZNAF010000017.1:0-38641 GCA_964570925.1 uncultured Anaerolinea sp. | reverse complement strand
CAGAACCTGGCCCTGGTGGCCGACCAGGATACCATCCCCGAGGAATCGACGGACGCCGATCATCCCAAGGGTGCGGTCACGCTACTAACCCTGCACGCTGCCAAAGGACTGGAATACAACCAGGTCTTCATCATCGGACTGGATGAAGGGCTGCTGCCGCACAGCCGTTCACGCGACGACCCCGAAGAGATGGCCGAGGAGCGCCGCCTGCTTTATGTGGGCATCACGCGCGCGCGCAATCAGCTTTACCTGCTGCGCGCCGAAAGACGCGCCTCCTACGGTTCATGGGAATACTCGGAACCTTCGCGCTTTTTAACGGACATCAGCGACGACCTGCTCACCCGGCAGGGGCGCTCAAGCGCCAACCGCCGGGACGCCTTCGACGACGACCTGCGCTGGAGTACCACAGGGGTGACCCGCCGCGTCACGAAGGAATACTCCTCCTCGACCAGGGAGTTGAAGTACAAGCCGGGCATGCGCGTGAAGAACACCGCCTGGGGGGAGGGCCTGGTGCTGGAAAGCAAGATGGACTCTGACGGCGAAGAAACCGTGGACATCCATTTCGAGTCCGTGGGGTTCAAACGCTTGCTGGCTTCGCTGGCCAACCTCGAGATCCTTCCTTAATTATTTCTTCCAATAATTATCCGAAATGCCGCCCCGGGGAATATGGTTGGTGATAGAATACCTCAAGAAACGATCGCGCGCGGGTGAAATTATTAATCTCCAGGCAAAGGATTTTGCATGAGAACCAACAGGAAAAAAGGCGCTCTTTTCATCGCGGCTGGACTGCTGGCCGTGCTCTTTGCCACCCTCTCCGATTACCTCCGACAGAGGGAGATCAGTTTCGGTAACGCTCAGATCGCCCTGCTTGCGCTCGGCATGCTGCTCACCCTGGCCGGGTTGATCATGACCTTCCGCCGCGACATCACCCTCAAAGACCTGGGTGCCTTTTTCAATAATACCGCGCACATGAAAACGCTGGGGGATATCCTGCTGTACGCCCTGATCCTGCTCTTGCTCGTTCACCCGCTTATTTATCTTTATAACTGGGTGTCCTATCCCTATCCCGTCAACTACCGCGACGTGGGCGAGGTGCTGCCGGCCGTGGCCATGGCCGACGGTATCAACCCCTACGCGCTCGAAAGTTATCCCGAATACATGTTCGTGTACGGCATCCTCTTTGAATTCATCATGCTGCCGTTCATCGGATTAACCGACCAACCCCTGCTGGTCGCGCACTGGATCATGCTGGTCTTTCTGGCCGCCTTTTTGGTCCTGGCTTTCCGCTTCCTGCGCCAGAGGAAGGCCTCCGTCCCAGCCGCGCTGATCGGGGTGCTGGTCTTTTTAAACGCGGTGTGTTTCCTGTGGCATCTCGATGGCATCCGCCCTGATACCCTGGCCCTCTTTTTTGGGTATGCCGCATTCTACATTTTTTTCAAGAAAAAAATCAGCGTCTTCGACCTGATCCTGAGTTCACTCTTTTGCGTATTTTGCTTTTATCTCAAACAATACCTGCTCTTCTCTGCCGCGGTGATCGCCCTGACGCTTTTTTTGTTCCACTCCAAACTCAAAAGCCTGCTCTATGTGCTTTTCACCGCGCTTTTTGGCATCGGGTCCTTTCTGCTTATTTGCCATTATTTCCCCATGTACTACAACTATGCGCTCATTCACCACCTCAACATGTTCGGCGGCAATTCCACCAAACACATGCTCATGCAAACCCGCGATTTCTTTCTGTATTTCTGGCCGCTGGTCTTCTTCGCGTTGATCATCCTCTATAAAAAACTGTTTGCATTTGATTTCAAAGCCGTATTTAAAAGATCATCCTATACTCTCAGATTTACCAGCCCTCTGATCACCGGCTATCGAATGGATTTCTGGATCATCGGTTTGGTGGGCGCCGCTGCCGTGCTGACCTTCTGGCTCGGCCATCACGGACTCAGTTACTATTCCTATTATGTAGAGCTGCTGCTACCCTACCTGGTTTTTCTGGTCATCCCCGAACTGGAGCCCTTGCTGCCCAAATACACGCAACGGTTCCTGGCTTTGCTGTTCATCATGGGTTTCTGCCTGCTGCCCTTCAGGGCGCGCTACGTGCTCAACGCCCGCGTGGCCAGCATGGGATACCAACAACTTTTCGGTTTTGCCGAGCAGTGTGCCAATATCTACGACACCAATCCCCTGGCCGCCGTGTACAAACTGAACCGCGACATCCGCCCCATCTACAACAATGGTCAGACGGAATACGCGCCCTCGGTCTTTTCACGCGACGCCGGGTTTATGGGCAAGTTCTCGATCATCGAGGATGAACAGATCGAAGAGCGCCTTACCGCCTGGAACCAGTCCATCGAGCAGGGTTTGCGCGACCAGGAGTTCGACTGTATCATCGCGCAGACCACGGACCCATTCGCCAACTATGAGATCACTGAGGTGTTGGAGGTTCCAGGCTCGCCGCTTTTCATCTTTAAACCCACAACAAAATAAAAACTCGTGCCGATTCATATAAAAAAGTAGACCGTTGGAAATGGGAAAATTTAGGAGTTTAGTTGTTGGCAACAAAAAATTGAAATTCTGACCATTTGTGTTTTCAAGAATTCTATTTTGATACCGATAATGCAGTGGTATCAAGAATAAACAGGGAAGGTTGCAAGATTTCATTTCAAATAATAGAGGAGACAACATGAACAACAAATTTTTAAAGTTTTTTGGCACGGAATGGGTCTTGGGAGTTTTGGTGGCTGTATTATCGGTTTTGATCGCAGCCGCAGCCTATCAATCCTCCCTGTTTGATTCCAAAGAATCTGACATGAACGTGGAAGGCCAAAAACAATTAACGGAATCCAACACTTATTACCTGGAAGCCAACCAATTTGTCATTTATGATTTTCAAATGTACGACGGGTGGTATATCAACGAGGGCAGCAATGACGACCTGGCTGAATACTATCTAGGAAGCTTCTCTGGCGAACTGACCTCCAGCATGGAACGGGAAGAGGGTCCATTTGATGATCAATATTATGAAGAAATGTACGCGGATGCAGACGCATTATACGAAGAAGCGATCAACGCTTTTGAAGATGCAAACGCCGCAGGCGATAAAGCAGATCAGCTCCAACTGGTGGTCCTGATCCTGGCCGTTGGTCTGGCCCTCTCTGCTTATGGTTCGATGCTAAGTAACGAAAACGCGATGCGTAATATTTTCGCTTTGCTCGCGGTGGTGGCTCTGGTCTTTGGCTGTTTCCTCTACATTACCACCCTTCTCGCATAAAAACTTTTTGAAATGACTTGAAAACCCGTCCTTCGTCAAAACATGAGGGACGGGTTTTTAGCAATCCGTAACTGGAAAAAAGATCTTGAATGAGGTAAGATTGCTCATTCTTAAGAATGGTCGTGTGAATGACTTACTTTTTTGCTGTATTACCCATTTTGATCGTGCTGGCGTTGATGCTGTTCTTCCGCGCCGGGAGCCACCAGGCCGGATTGGCGGGATGGATCTCGGGGCTTGTGATCGCGTTCTTCTTTTTTGGTCTTAACTGGCAGGTCTTGTGGGTTTCGCAGGTTAAGAGCCTTCTGGTCTCAATGAATGTCTTTTTGGTGATCTGGCCGGCTCTTTTTTTGTATCACCTGGTCGACCAGGTGGGCGGCATCAAAGCCATCGCGGCGGCGCTTGAGAACCTCATGCCTGACCGAGGCTGGCTTTCCATCATCCAGGCCTGGATGTTGAGCGCCGTGATCGAGAATCTTTCGGGTTTTGGCCTGCCCATTGCCATCGTCTCGCCCATGCTGGTGGTGCTGGGGGTGGCTCCGATCACCGCAGTGGCGGCTTCGGCCATCGGGCATTCCTGGGCAGTGACCATGAGCGGTATGGCGCTGGCTTTTCGCACCCTGGTGGATGTGACCCATGCCGATGCCGTGCAGCTTTTTCCGGTAACAACGCTGCTGTTGGGGATCGTGGTCGTCCTGTCAGGGCTGGGGGTTGCCTTTGTGCTTAACAAACGCCAATATTGGTGGCGGGTGGTGATCCTCGGGTTGATCGTGGCGGCCACCCAATACTTTACCTGCCTGATCGGGTTGATCCCCGTTTCGTCGTTCACGGCCAGCATTGTAGGTATTGTCGGCGGGGTGGTCTTATGCAGATGCCCGAGCGGCTGGAAGCCAAGAGCGAAACCGACGCCGGCGTTTCTAACGGGCGTGCTCAGTTACGGTTTTTTGATCACCGCCATGGTGATTGTTACAGCGGTCAAGCCCATCAACCAGGCCCTCTCCGCATTCACCTGGACGCTGGCCTTCCCGGAAGCGGTCAGTGAAACCGGCTATCTGACCGATGCAGGCAACGGTTATCTCTTTCGCTTTTTGATCCACCCGGGTGTGTTGATCTTTGTCACCGCCCTCTTCGCTGTCTTCATCATCCCGCGCATCAAAGGCCTCTCCATCGGCAAGGTGAAACCCTCCCTCGCCCTGACCGCAAAATCCGCCGTGCCGGCCAGCCTCGGAACGCTCTTCATGATCGCCCTGGCTTCCTTAATGGAACATACGGGCATGACCATGCAGATCGCCGAGGGACTTTCTAAGTTAGTGGGCATGCTCTATCCGTTGTTCTCACCCCTGGTGGGTATGGTGGGCGCTTTTGCCACGGGCAGCAACACAAACTCCAATGTCCTATTTGGCGTGATGCAAAAGGGTGTCGCACAGCTTTTAACGATCGCACCCGTCTTTTTATTGGCCGCGCAAACCGTGGGCGGCTCATTGGGCAGCATGGTGGCACCGGCAAAACTGGCGGTGGGAGTGAGTACCAACAACTTAAAAGGGCGCGAGGGAGAAGTGCTGCGCATCACCCTGCCGATCGGGTTGGGAATTGTGATGATTGTTGGGCTTGTGGTGCTGTTGTTGGCCTGAACGGGCTATGGTTTTGATCAATAACCGGTCAGTCTGCGCTGCAAGAATGCAAGTATCGCCGTAACAAAAAAGAAGATGATCGCGACCAAACTCCAGGCCTTACCCGCGTTGGAAGCCAGTCCGACCATTCCACCTGCCGCGGCGAAGAAAAGCATCACATAGGGGATAACGATCCGGCGTATCTGCCTGAATTCCACCCTGAAAGCATAATCTAAAGAGAACTCCACCACCAGCCACAAGAGGACTACCGCGATCTGGATGATATGGAGCAGGCCGCGTCCGTTACCGGGGGCATTGAAAAGCAGCCACAGCAGTGGAAAAATCAGCAGGAACTGGAATGCGCCGAGCGTTTTACCAAGTCCCGGTTTTCCGGCGAGGCGCGCCAGGAACACCAGGATCGCGCAGATGAAAAAGACGACCGCTGTGATCACGCTGATCAGGTCATGCCTTTCCACATTCCTCCGATCTCCCCTCGCTTTGGTGGTTCAATCCTTGTTGATCAAGTCTAGTATTTCATTTAACCCGTGTGCTTGATACTCTTCGATCTTACCGTTATCCGCCAGATCCGTCAGCTTGGAATCGATGGGAAGTTTGGCAAAAATATTGGCGTCAACGGCTTTGGCAAGTTCCTGCACATGTGAAGGGCCAAAAATCTCGTGCTGCTTGCCGCAATCAGGGCAGACGAAATAGCTCATGTTTTCCACCACGGCCAAGACCGGGATGTTGAGCTGCTTGAGCATTTTATCCGCCTTGCGTACCACCATGCCGGCCAGTTCCTGGGGGGTCGAAACGAGCACAACCCCGTTGACCGGCAGGGATTGCATGACGGTGAGCGCGGCATCCGAGGTGCCGGGGGGCAGGTCCACCAACAAGACATCCAGTTTGCCCCACAACACGTCGCTCCAAAACTGCTTGATGATGCCCGAGATCATCGGACCGCGCCAGATCACCGCGGCGTTCTCATCCGTCACCATCAGGTTGGTGGAAACCGTCTTGATGCCTGTTTTCGTGACAGCGGGCAAAATGCCCTGATCGCTGCCGCGCAACCCGCCGGCTGGCAGACCGAATAATTTTGGCACGCTCGGTCCGGTGATGTCCGCGTCGAGGATGCCAACCTTCTTGCCGGCGCGAGCCAGTTCGATTGCCAAGAGGGCCGTCACGGAGGATTTACCCACGCCGCCCTTTCCGCTGAGCACGGCGATGACCTTTTTAACCGCGTTGAACTTGTTCAATTTGGGAAGCCCAGGCATGCCGTTGGCGAAAATAGCCTTTTTCTCTTCTTCGCTCATGACGCCGAAGTTTACTTTAACATTCGTGACGCCATCAAGCTTCAACAAGGTCATGCGTGCGTCTTCTTCCATCTGGTTCTTGAGGGGACAGCCCGGGATGGTCAACGACAGGGTAAAAGACACCTCGCCTTTATCGCTGATCTCAAGGTCCCTGACCATGTTAAGTTCTACAATGCTGCGCCCCAATTCGGGGTCCATGACCTTTTTTAATGCTTCGAGGATTTCTGTTTTTGTGATCATCGCTCTCCTGTAAGAATCGTTTCAATTGTACCAAAATTGGGTTTTTTAGCGCTTCAAGACTATAATGAAACCATGCTTATTACATTCCTGCTGGTCATGCTTGCCGTCACACTGGTGTTATTCTTCCTCACCCGGCTGGCGGTGGAAAGGCTCGAACGCAATCACTATCTGCAACGCGCCGATCTTTATCGTTACGTCAAGATCCAAAAAGGTGACATCGTCTTCTTGGGAGACAGCATCACCGACGGGGGGTGCTGGGACGAGCTTTTTCCGGGCTTGAATATAAAGAATCGCGGCATCAACGCGGATGACACCGTCGGGGCGTTGGCCCGACTGGGAGATATTTTGTGCTGCGAGCCGGGTGCGGTCTTCATTCTGATCGGTACCAATGATCTCAACTGGTGGGCATATCGGCACGATAAAGAGATCCTTGCGAATTACCATGAGATCTTGAGACGCTGCAAAGAAGAATCTCCGAACACAAAGGTGTTCGTTCAATCCATCCTTCCGCGCGCCAGAAGGTATGCCAATCACATCCGTACCTTGAATCTCCATTTGGAAAAAATGGCTGAGGAATTTGATTACACATTCATTAACCTCTACCCGCACTTCGCGGATGAAAACGGCGCATTAAAATCCGGCTTTCACAACGATAAACTACATCTCATGGCCACCGGCTACGAGTTGTGGGTCAGCTTGCTAACTCCTTACCTGGAAAGTTACCGGAAGAAATAATCCTTCTCCTTGCGTTTTTGTTAGCAAACAGGTGCAACTCTATGCCCCTGGTGGGGTTTATTTAATTGTCTGAGAAGTCGGATGTCACCCCCCCGAATCCAAAAATATATCCATTCTCATTCACCAGATATGACTTGCAGCCAATGCGAGTTCGGCTTCAAGCGGGTATCCTTGTTCAAGTTGTGATTCTAGAAGGAAACGGTAAAAAATTTATGCTGAAAAAAATGGTTCAAAAAATTCTCTACGGCGTCTCAAAACCCGTAGTAAAAACCTACACAGGAACAATGCTTCAGATGGACGTGCACAAGAAATCTGCGTGGCCGAACGGGGCAAAGATCATCGCTCCCAATCATCCCAGCACTGGTGATCCCTTTTTTGTGGCTTCCATGCTGGGGCACCAGTCTTTCATCATGATCAATGACGTCCTTTTCCATGTTCCTATTTTGGGCGAATACCTGCGCCGTTCAGGCCATATTTCAGTCAAACCTGGTCACGGACAGGAAGCCATCGATGAAGCACTCGAACACCTTAAAGCAGGTCACACCATCATGATCTTCCCGGAAGGTTTGATCAGCCCTTTGAGCGGAGGCTTCCATAAAGCCCGCACCGGCGTGGCGAGATTAGCTATCGCCAGTGGAGCACCAGTCTATCCCGTCGGCATTCACCTGCAGAAACACCGATTGCACACGCTGCGATCCACGGTGAGCGGCAAACAGGAGATCAGTCACTGGTATCTGCGCGGCCCATACAGTATTTCGGTAGGCAAGCCTCTTCGTTTCAACGGCGATGTGGAAGATCACGACTTCGTCCGTGAAGCAGCAGATCAGGTCATGTTAAAAATCAAACGCCTGGCCTACGAGAGCGAATCGCGCTGGTTCCGCAACCAGAGAGGTCTGCCCGGAGCCCTCGAGACCATCTAACATTCATTAAGTTTTCCTTGCAGGGCGCTTCTGTTGAAGCGCCCTGTTTTATTCTAACCACAAGCTGGCGTATAATTTCTACTAACAAGTCCAAACATTTCATCCCAACGGAGAACAGAATGATGGAACAAAAACAACTGAAAGCTCCCGGAAAATTGCTGGATCAGGACGGAAATCTCACCCAGGCAGGCTGGGCCACGCAACAGGTGCTCGATTGCAACCTGGAAAATGCCCACTTTTATAAATTGAAATTCATGCAGGGCATGCGCATGAAGGTATGGGATTATTACGCCGTGACCACACCCACCCATTTCTTTTCCTTTACCATCAGTGACGTGGGATATCTGGGCATGGTTTTTGCGTACGTGATCGAATTCGCGACGGGAAAATACGAAGAGCAAACCTTGACACTCCCTTTCGCGGCCGGGGTAAAACTGCCACGCAACAGCACCTCGGGTGAAAGTCTTTACCAGGGTGGCGGCAGAACCCTTCGCTTTCTGGTGGAGGGAAGCAGGCGCACCCTTTATGTGCGCTGGCCGGGATTCGGCAAGACCGAGTTGAACGCTGAGCTTGAGTTCACGGTCGCTGAAGAACATGAATCCCTGAATATCGTCATCCCCATTGAGGTAAAACGTTTTTACTATAACCGCAAAATCAACTGCATGCCCGCCAAGGGTTGGGTGGAATACCAGGGCAAGCGGTTTGAGATTGAACCAGCCACCTGCCTGGGGAATCTTGATTGGGGCCGCGGGGTGTGGGCGTATGAATCCTTCTGGGTTTGGGCAAGTGCTTCCGGTTTTCTCAAGAATCACCAAACTGTTGGCCTAAACCTGGGATTTGGGTTTGGAGACACCTCAGCTGCCACCGAGAATTGCATCATCCTCGACGGGAAAATTCACAAACTTGGCCAGGTGGATTTCAACTACAGCAACAAGGATTTTAAATCCCCCTGGAGTATGAAGTGTCCCGATGGACGCCTGGACCTCGTCTTTACGCCTTTCTTTGAGAGGGTGGCAAAGACGGATCTCAACGTCCTGCGAAGTGAGGTTCACCAAATGTTTGGAAAATATAATGGAACGTTGGTGACTGACGAAGGGAAGAAAATTGAGGTTAAGGACCTTGTTGGCTGGGCTGAAGAACACAACGCCCGATGGTAAACCTTTTCAGTTCAAACAAAAATCTCCGGAAGAAAGGTTTCTTCCGGAGATTTTTACTTTAGGATTTTTGAGCAGCACTAAGGCAATGGATTGCTTGTCGCCCAATCGTTGCCGAGGATGACTGTTACATCCACCGATGCGTTGGCCACGTATTGATTGTTAATGCGGCTGTTCGGGATCTGCATCAACGAAGCCAGATAATTGACCGCGTTCATCGTGGCGCTGTGATAAATGATATAGGTGCTTTCAGAATAATCAACGTTACCGGTGGAGACGATATTCAAACCTTGAGAGGATAAATAAGCTCCCGTGGTTTCAGCCAGGCCTCCCGTGTTGGTGCCGTTCAAGACTTCGATGCGGGCGCCCTCGCTGACCGCTAGCGCCAGGGGGTCTCCGGCAGCCGGATCGCCTCCGCTGTTCGCCTGCGCGACGATGGGGGCCGCAGCCACACCTGAAGCCGTAAACATCTGGTCGCGCAGCTTCCTCAGTTCATCCGGGATAACCCGAAGGATGTAGATGCCGTCCGGGGTATTTTCAGGAGATGCAACCGTATAGTCAATGTTGTAAGTGGTCATGTTTTCACGCGGGATCTTGACCATCATGTAGGCCAGCTGAATGGCCTGGTCCAAAGACATGTTGGTTTGCACCCCGGCAGAGATCTCGTTGTAAATGGCAGGCGCCTTGGCGACCAGGTTGGGTAAATTATTAAGGCTTAAGGCTCGGTCTCGAATGGCCATGACCACTTCCATCTGCCTGTTACCACGGGCAATGTCGCCTTCACCGTAATCGTTGTCACGGGTACGCGCGTAGGCCAGGGCATAACTGCCGGGCATTACGTAAGTTCCCGGCTCGATGACAAATTTATTGCCGTTACCCTTCCAATCCAGCAGCATGGGTTGGGTGAGGGTGATCTCGATGCCGCCTATCTCATCAATGATGCGTTTAAAGGCGTCAAATTCGACCCGCGCGTAGAAATTGATCGGTACACCCAGCAGGGATTCGACGGTATCCATGGCTAATTGGGCTCCCCCACCCGGCACCTTGTAATCTTCACCAAGTTTATAAGCCGAGTTGATCTTGTTGTAATCAAAACCGGGGATGTTGACCCACAGATCACGCCTGATGGACATCGCGCCGATCGTATTGGTCAGCGGGTCCACGGTCACCAGGATCATGGTATCTGAAAGTGGAGAACCCTGGTCACCTTTCTGCCGGCGGGTGGAGTAATCGAGCCCCAAAAGCAAAATATTGATGCGGCTCTTGCCGTCCCAGGATGCCGCAGCAGGGCCCTCATTGGCCTGCAAGGGAACCCCTTCGGCTACCGGATTGGTGGTAACATCTGACGATGCCACCGGTGCCCCTGGCAGGCTGGTCAGGGACCATCCCTTGACCAAATTAAAGACAAATCTTCCCGCCACCAACGCTAAAATGACGCCCAACACGATGAAGATGACGAGCAACACACGCGTCAAAGTATCGAGGTTCTGCTTGCGCCGTTTGGCGGGTCTTCTCTTTTGTTGATTGTATTGTTGATTCATAAGGTCATTACACCATCGCTTTATTGGAAAAATAAACAACAGAAATGTTGTTGCAAGATTGGTTCCAGCCCGTTATTATAACACGACCCTCTTAGAGGTCTATACGGGGCTTGGAGGAGGACATGGAAGATCGGCCTCTTTGGTGTTCTGCCACTTATCCCCTTCAGCGATGAGCATAACGGGAATATCCTCCACGATCGGGTATTTACGAGCGCAGTCCTGGCAAACCAGCCAGGTATCCGCGACGAGTATTAAATTCCCCTCTTTTTCTTTTACACAGACCGGACAACGCAAAATATCCAGTAGATCCTGTTTGATCATTTTTTTCTCCAGTGTCGATAAACTAGGCCTAATTTTACCATCCCGGTGTCAGGGCGACGGGGTTGGTGTCGGGATTTCGGTTCCCGGACCATATTCAAAAACATCGCCCCAAGGTTCATAACGGGTGAAGAATTTGTCTTGATAAAGCACTTCACCGTTGCGGGTGACAGTGCGGGTGACGTTCACATCCGCCCCTTCCACGGCGTAATCCACCTGTTTGATCTTGCCCTGCTCCAATTCCGGGTTCTCGCGATAAACCGTTTCCAGCGCTTCCACCGTGTTGGTCGGTCCGGGGAGGTTGTATGTCACTTCCCTGCCATCCTGGGTCGAATAGAATTTCCATTGCAGAGATTTATAGGATGGATTAACGTAGGTTTCCATGAGCAGCCAGTAAGGCGTATCGTTGGTGAATTTAAAATCCACAATGGGAACGTATACGGTGGCGTCCAATCCTGCCAAACCTGTATCATGTTTGCCCGATGAATTCACCTGTTCGTAATATCCCACGCGATAAGCATGCGGGTGGCGTTCAACGATCTTATAGCCGCCAAAGAAGGCAGTCCGGAACAGAGTGGTGCTGACCTGGCAGACGCCCCCTCCCACTCCTTTAATGGTTTCGTCACCCAGAATGATCAGCGCCTCCGCGTAACCATTCTCAAGGCTGATGTCACCCAGCACATCCACCATGGAAAGGGTTTCACCAGGCGCGATGAGCAAGCCGTAGAATTTATCAGCGGCGGTTTGAATATTTTGGACTCTGTCAGTGTCGGAACCATAAAAATAGGTGGTCGCGCTGGAAACAAGCTCGGTGATTCCCAGATCCGCGCCCGTCATCTGATCCGTTACGGCCGGGTTTGTAAAAGCAAAACTCAAAGGCGCGGTGAATTCACCTTTTTTTACAGCGTTGTCAATTGCCTTTATTGAACCATCGATGTCCAAAGTGCGTCCGATCACTGCCGGTTTCACCACTTCCAGCAAACCTGTGTCATCATTGAACATAAAACGCGGGTTTTCAGGGCTTTGTTCAACGTCCTCTTTTAAGGCGGTCAGCCAGGCGTTCAACAAGACATCGTTCACTGCGATCGTAAATTCTGAGGCATCCCCTTGTGCGACTTTTTCAAAAGTCAACATGACGGCCAGGTCCGCGGGTTGAATGGAGACGTTCACAACCTCAGTTGAAGAACCTTGAGGCAGAATAAGCTGGAAAGGCTGACTGAGCAGAGCACGGGCAAGTTCTCCCTGGACTTCGGCATTCAGGATGACGGGGTCTGATTGTCTGACCGCAAGAGGTACGATGCCGTCTTGCATTGACTGGACCTGTCTGGTTAACCCTTCAAGGGTCAGGCTTACATCCAACACTCTGCCTTGCTGGCCATTTTGAACGATCACCTGGGTTCCCTCAATGGAGACACCCGCTTCATGGACAGGTTGATTGATCTGTAAAGCCAGGCTGTTCAGGTATTGCACGGCGGCATTTTGGTCAAATATGAAGGTCGGATCCGCGTTCACTTCACCTCCCAGCATACTCCACCGCTGGGAGACCATATGGATCAACCCTCCCCTTCGTCCAGTCGCATAAGCCGCCTCGGCTGACGAAAAAGGATCCAGATAAAATCCAACTTGCGAGGGTCTGACCACCCACGAGCGGTCACCATCCACAAACATGATCGTGCCTGTCTCAGTGAAACGAAAGGCGGACGCGATGACACTGGCAGCCTCTTCAATGGTTTTTCCAGCCAGCGGAACCCCGTTCATGGTCACCCCTGGCATGATGCGCCCCATGAAGATCAAAGAGACTGCCAGGTTGATGAAAAGCAAAAACGCCGCAGCAGCCGATAAACCGACGGCGATGGAAAGTAACATCTTTATAAGAAATGACTTAACCCATTCGTTCTTTTCTGTCATTTTTCCGATTATAACACTCTGAAATGACTGATTCCTCGGCGAATGGATCCCTCCATTCCACAGAATGGACGTGCGTGAAAGTATTTTAGTTCCAGTACCTCATGAAATCGAGAAGACCTAAAATACAACACGGCTATGTCTTGACTTTCAATGCCGTCAAAATTAAAATAAGCATGTTCGAAAACCAATTTCTGAATAATGTCTCGGAAGAAAGGGCTCACAATGCCGTTGGAAGAATCGGGCAACTCAAAAGATGTCCCTCCCCTAAGTCCCCGGGGATTCTTTGAGTTTTCCAGATCCATGACAACCAGAGTCGCACAAGTGAAGAGGAACGCACACTCCTGCTGCATGAAGAAAGGCGGGGTTTTGGTGTGCCGGATCGCTTCAGGCGGCTCTCAGGAGGTTCCAGATTGATCAGAATGTTCTGATCTAAATCGGCGTACACACCGCCGGCTGGCACCTCATTGGCCAGCCGGTTTTCATTTTCCGGCAAGAGAATATATATGTGGAGGTGTGAAGATGCCGTTCATCAGCCAATTGATCGGAAAAGCCGTAGTAGACAGCAACGGCAACCTGCTGGGGTACGTTGACGAGATCCTTGCCGTCTTAAAACCGGAGACCCAGCATCCCATGCTGTCAAGTATGATCGTTGCTCGTAAACGGGATTTGAAATGCTATCCGTTCTCAGTGGTGTCAGTTCTTTTCGCCTCGGAGGTTTCACTCGCACTCCCTGTTGAAAAGCTGGCGCAGCACAAAGCGGAGGAAGATGAAATCCGCTTGATCGACGATGTGCTTGACAAGCAGATCATCGACACCAATGGGATCAGGGTTGTGAGAGTCAATGACCTTGAAATTACACGGGTGAACGAAAGCTGGTATGTCTCCAATGTGGATATCGGGGTTTCGGGTATTCTGCGACGCATCGGCTTGACAAAAATAGCCGACTTTGCCAGCGGTCTTTTTAAACGAAAAAATTCCACGAACAAGATCAGTTGGGACTACGTTGAACTGCTCATGCACGATCAGTACATGCGTCTCAAGGTCCCCGGCGAAAAGATACGCGACCTGCATCCGGCAGATCTGGCAGAACTGCTTAGCGACCTGAGCCAGCACGAAAGCCGCAAACTGCTGGACACCATGGATATTGAACAGGTTGCAGACGCTCTGGAAGAGGTTGAGCCTGAATTTCAAGCTTCGCTGATCCAGGAGATGACGGATGAAAAAGTGGCCGACGTACTGGAAGAAATGTCTCCAGACGAGGCGGCCGATCTGCTGGCAGAGCTCCCTGCCGAGCGTACTGAAGACCTGCTCGAACTGATGGAAGACCAGGAAGCGAAAGAGGTCAGGCTTTTATTATCCTATCCAGAGGACAGCGCCGGAGGGATCATGACTACCGATTATGCCGCCCTCAAGCCCGGGTTGACCGCCGCGCAAGCCATCGAAGCCCTGCGCGACCTGGACCCGGATGCCGAGTCACTCTTTTATATCTACGTTACAGATGAGAAAAACCGCCTCATGGGTGTTTTTTCCTTAAGTGACCTGATCCTCGCGCAACCCGGAACGCTCGTTTCAAGTTTCATGCATGAAAAAGTGGTAACCGCCAATGTGCTCACCAAACAGGAGACCCTGGCCCAGCTGATCGCCAAATATAATCTACTGGCCATTCCGGTTGTGGATTCGGAAAACCGCCTGCTTGGCATGGTCACCGCCGATGACGCGCTGGATAAGATCATCCCCACGGCATGGAAGAAAAAACTGCCGCGTTTCTACTATTACACACGCGCTTAAGGGGAAAATGTAATGAAACCATCACTGCGCATCAGAATGAGAGGATGGGCGGGGTTGCCGTTCATCCGGCCGGCGCTCCTGTTTTTGGGCGTTTTTGGCCCCGCCACCATCACAGCCATGGCCGATAATGACGCCGGCGGCGTGGCGACCTTTTCCGTCGCCGGAGCCACCCTTGGATATCCTGTTTTGTTCTTGTTGTTTGTTGTCACCATCTTGCTCGCGGTAACACAAGAAATGGGCATGCGGCTGACCCTGGTAACACGGCGGGGACTGGCGGATCTGATCCGTGAGAAGTTCGGTATCAAGATCTCGCTGTTGATCTTTAGCGCCTTGTGTATTGCCAATCTCGGAACGCTGACGGTCGATCTCGCAGCAGTAAAGGTTACCAGTTCGATGTTGAACCTGCCGGTGATCCCATTTTTGATGATCATCCTCGTGATTGCCGGCGTGATCGTCACTAAAGGTAACTACAAATTAACCCAGGGCATCATGTTGTTGGCCAGTTTCTTCTACCTGAGCTATATCATCTCCGCGGTCAAAACCAAACCTGATTGGGGGCTGGCCGTATCGAACATCTTTTGGCCGCACGGAGTGGATTTTACACCAGCCTACTTAAGGAACTACCTGCTGATCGGTATGGGTGTTTTAGGTACCACCATCACGCCCTGGGGGCAATTCTTTATCAGCAGTTTTGCCTACGACAAGAACATTGAAGCAGGCAAGATCTTTTATTCGCAGCTTGAAACCTACGTGGGTGCTTTTCTGACCAATTTCTTTTCATTTTTTATGATCGTGGCAACCGCTGCCACCTTGTTTGTGAACCGCATTCCTCTTAACTCGGGTGAAGAAGCCGCTATGGCCATTAAGCCTTTTGCCGGTGAGTTTGCCGGTACCCTTTTCGCACTGGGGATCTTGAACGCAGGTTTCATGGGTCTGATCGTTGTCTCGTTATGTACCGCTTATGCTTACGCCGAATTCTTTGGCTTGCAAGGCAGTCTTAATTCGGATTTTAAACAAAGCAAATCTTTTTATATGATCTTTATCATACAGCTTGTTGTCGCCACAGCATTCGTGCTTCTTCCCAATGTCTCTTTATTTAAGCTTGCGATCACCACCCAAACGATCAATGCCGTCGTTTTGCCGCTGGTTTTTTATTACCTCATCAGACTAACCAGCAACCAGACCCTGATGGGGAAAAACGTAAACACGCCCTTCCAAAAATGGTTGACCATCATCAGCTCGGTGATCATCTTCCTGGCCTCCATTTTGACACTGGTGCTTACCTTGCTCACGAGATTTTCTGGACGTTGAATTATGAGAGATTTTTAATATATTGCCTATTTATACCTTTTTTGGGTGATTTTTACAGAAACTGAAATGAAATTGGAATATAAAGAGGGTGCATGATTCTTCTCCTTCTCCTTTGGTAAGGAATTCTGAGAGATCAGACCAAAACGAGCGGCCGGGCAGTCCGCTCGTTTTGGTTTGTGCTAATCAGCGCAATCCAATTGGATTGCCCCTTGAAAAAAAACACCTTATACTCAAGACATGAAGAAAAAGAGGAGAGATCATGTTACCCATAGGAGATGACAATTCACAGCGCCATTTGTTTCCAGTGGTCACCTATCTGCTTGTAGCGGCCAACCTGTTGGTGTTCTTGTTGGAATTACTCGGGGGTGAAGAATTCATCTACGCATGGTCCTTGGTGCCGATCAGGCTTGTCGCCAATCCGATCGGGGAATTTATCAAGTTGTTCACTTCCATGTTTCTACACGCGGGCTGGATCCATCTTGGCGGTAATATGCTGTATCTGATCATTTTCGGAGACAACGTGGAAGACCGCTTTGGCCATTTTAAATTTATTCTGTTTTACTTGTTGTGCGGGGTGGCAGCAGGGTTAGCCCAGTTTTTTGTCTCCATGTTTGTTGACATTCCAACTCTCGGCGCCTCAGGTGCCATAGCCGGCGTACTGGGAGCCTACCTGGTCCTGTTCCCGGGCAGAAGGGTCAGGGTCCTTTTGGCTGCCTGGATCGTCAGCCTGCCCGCCTTGCTCGTCATTGGAGCCTGGATCGTCATCCAGCTCGTCAGCGGTGTCGGCTCACTCGCCGGTGCCTCCGGCACAGAAGGCGTGGCGTATATGGCACACATTGGGGGGTTTGTTGCGGGCTTGATACTGACCGGTTTCATGCGCAAAAAAACCCGGCCAATCTATTATTGAGAAAACAGGAGGTTGGATATGTCTGAAGAGATGGAACTGATCCAACGAATTAAAACAGCGCTCAGCCAGGAAAAGATCACGGAAACCACGATCTATGGCGGGCAAGGATTTTCCATAAAAGGTCGTGTTTTTTGCGGGGTTGCGAATAACACCCTGTTCCTTTTTATCGGCGAAGATCGTTTTGACGAGATCCTGACCCACCCTCTCGCCCGCCCCTTTGAGGTGGAGGGAAAACCTCTGCCGGGTTGGGTGCAAATCGTTCCAACAGGGATCAAGAGAGACAGTGACCTTGCGGGCTGGCTTAACAACGCTCTAAATGCTATTAAGGAAGTTTGAACTCCAACCTTATACGAATCGCCCGTTTTCCGATTTCCGCTGATAGCATTGGTGGAAATCCTTTTTATTGATGGAGTTAAAAAGTGACCGGAAACACTGAACTGACATCTGATATTGATAAAGACAGACTCGATTTTAAAAGCTTGGTGCCTGTATTTGTTATCGTCCTGGTCGATCTGCTGGGGCTGACCGTAATCATCCCTCTTTTATCTCTCTATGCCGCCTCATTCGGTGCAAATGCGTCCACGATCGGATTTTTGGGGGCCGCGTACCCGGCCATGCAAGTGATCGGAGCACCCCTTCTGGGCAGGCTTTCTGACCGTTACGGCCGTAAACCGATTTTATTGATCAGCCAGATTGGAACCTTCTTGGGATTCATCCTCCTCGGACTGGCTGATTCACTTCCTTTGCTTTTCGCCTCAAGAATTCTGGATGGGCTGTCAGGCGGTAATATTTCGACTGCCCAGGCGATCATCGCAGATCTAACCTCCGAAAAAAATCGCACCAAAGGACTTGGCTTGATCGGCGCTGCTTTTGGCATGGGATTCGTGATCGGCCCCATCATTGCTTTTACTTCACTATCCATCAGCGGCAACAACTTTCATGTGCCGGCGTTTGTTGCCTCTGGCTTTTCATTGATCTCGATCCTGTTGACCGCAACTTTACTTAAAGAGTCCCGACCTGCAGACAAGAAGTTATCGCTCGCAGAAAAGGATGAGATCTTTTTAAAACGGTTCATACAAACCATGCGCAAACCACTGGTTGGTTTTCTATTGGTTTGCATCTTCATTTATCAAATCGCATTCGGCGGTTTTCAGCAATTACTTTCTCTATTCACACTCAGCCGCCTGGGCCTGGACGCCTCTGGAAATTCAGTGATCTTTATTTGGGTGGGTGTCCTCGTCGTGGCCGTCCAGGGTTATTTCATCGGTAAATGGAGCCGCCGTTTTGGAGAGACCAAATTGATCAAAGCCGGTTTGACAATCCTGGCTGCCGGCTTCTTGCTGACCGCTTTAACCCCACGCGTCCCTCCACCCTGGTACTCTCAGGAAGGTCTGATCACCGAATTAAGCGCGGGAAGGAACCTGCCCGGTGAAACACCTCCCACGTTCAACTTGAAGATAGACCTGCCAGAAGAAAATCCCAAGGGTTGGAGTGGAATGGTTTGGTTATTGATCGCCATGATCCCCGCGGCTGTTGGTGGCGGCATTTTGCAGCCATCCATCAACAGCTTGATTTCTCAACAAGTAACACCAAGAGAACTGGGGGGGACACTGGGTATTTCTGCCGCGTTATTAAGCGCCGCCAATTCCCTGGCCCCGGTCTTGGGTGGTGTGCTATTTCAAAACCTGGGGGCTTCTTCTCCTTATCTTTTGGGGGCATTCTTGTGTGTATTTCTATTAATATTAGCCGTCCGCCGGCTTTGAACTTCGCAGGGGGTGAAAAAAACAAAAAAGAATATTATATTAATATTAAAACGAACCGGAAAAGATTGACGCTGACCGTGATTTAATGTATTCTAATTGAATTAGTTTTTCACGTATATTTTTTCATGAGTATCAATAAAAATAAAGGTGCAGTATGGCCAATATGGATGAAATCCTGGCGGTTATTCTGGGTGGTGGACGTGGTTCCCGTTTGTTCCCGTTGACCCAGCAACGCTCGAAACCGGCGGTACCAATGGCGGGGAAGTACCGCTTGATCGATATTCCGATCAGCAACTGTATCAATTCAGGGATCATCAGGATCGGAGTCCTGACTCAGTTCAACTCAATTTCTCTGCACCGGCATATCGTTCGCACCTACAACTTCGACGCTTTTCACCAGGGGTGGGTTCAGATCTGGGCGGCCGAACAGACCATGGGGAACATGGCCTGGTACCAGGGCACGGCCGACGCGGTTCGAAAACAACTGGGTGAAATCCGCTCCACCAGGGCGAAATATGTTTTGATCCTCGCGGGCGATCACCTTTATCGCATGGATTTTAAGGCGATGGCGGATTTTCACATCAACCTGAACGCGGATATCACGGTCGCCGTCCAACCGGTGAACAGAAATGACGCTCCCAGATTTGGCATCTTAAAACGCGACAAGGAAAACAAGATCACCGATTTTTTTGAAAAACCCAAGGATGAAAAAATCTTGAAATTCGCAGAAAGCCGGAACGACCCCGAAAAACCCTTCCTCGGCTCCATGGGAATTTACTTGTTCAAAACCGAAGCGTTGATGGAAATATTGCAAAAGAATAAAGATGATGATTTCGGCGGCGAGGTCATCCCCGCTGCCATTAAAACGCACGATGTTTATGGTTACGATTTTGAGGGGTACTGGGAAGACATCGGTACCATCCGCTCGTTTTATGACACAAACCTGGCGTTAACTCGACCAGACGCACCTTTCAATTTTTATGATCCGGCGCAGCCGATCTACAGTCATCCTCGCTTTTTGCCTTGTTCCATCGTGACCAACAGCACCATGGAAAACACACTGTTGGCTGAAGGTTGCAGGATCGAAAACGCTGAAATTCATGATTCAATTATTGGACTGCGCAGTCAAATATGCGAAGGGGTGAAAATCAGTGACAGCATCCTGATGGGAAACGATTATTACGAAAGGGACTGGAAAGGAGAAGGAAAAAGACTTCCCCTAAAGATCGGTCGGAACTGCTCCATTGAAGGTGCAATCATCGATAAGAACGCCCGTTTGGGTGAAAACGTAGTGATCCGAAAATTCCCTCACGGCACTGATTTGGATGGTGACCAGTGGGTAGTTCGGGATGGTATTGTTGTGATCCCCAAGAATGCACAGGTGATGCCTGATACGGTGGTAGCCCCTTAGTGTTCTTCAATCCAAATTCAAGGAGCTATAAAGAAATATGACTGAAGCAGAAAACAATGAAACCGCCTTGGTTAAAGGACAGGATTTAACAGTTTCATGGTTTGCATTAAGCCAGGAAGAAGTGCTCGACAGGCTCGCAACAACACCGGTCAGTGGGTTGACGGATGATGAAGTAAAAAAACGACAAGAGGTCCACGGTTTGAACCAGTTGCGTGAAAAACCAAGGGCAACCTTTTTACAATTGATTTTGGCCCAATTGAAATCTTTCGTGGTTATCCTGCTGATCGTGGCTTCGATCATTTCAATGGTGCTTGGTGAATGGGTGGATTCTGGCGCCATCTTGTTGATCGTGATTTTGAACGCGGTTCTGGGTGTTGTGCAGGAATCTCGTGCCGAAGAGGCATTGGCAGCCTTGAAAAAAATGGCCGCGCCCGACGCCCAGGTCTTGCGCAACGGAAAACGCCTCTCAATTCCTTCTCCACAGCTGGTGCCCGGCGATATCGTTTATCTTGAAGCCGGAAATTTCGTCCCCGCGGATATTCGTCTGCTTGATGCGGTGAACATGCGCGTGGAAGAAGCCGCGTTGACCGGTGAATCCGTGCCTGTGCAAAAGAACGCCGCCATCATGCTGGATTCCAATTCTTCACTTGGAGATCGCAAAAATACCACGTTCATGGGCACCGTCATTTCTTACGGACGAGGCCATGGGGTGGTCACCAGCACGGGTATGCACACGCAGCTGGGTATGATCGCCAACATGCTCCAATCTGTCGCTGAAGAAGAAACCCCTCTGCAAAAGAGATTGGACCAACTTGGGAAAACCCTCGGGTGGGCGTGTTTGGTCGTTTGCGCCCTCGTTTTTGGTGTGGGGATCCTTGAAGGCGGCAATCCACTCGAACTATTTATGATCGCCGTCAGTCTGGCCATTGCCGCCGTCCCCGAAGGACTGCCCGCCATTGTGACCATCAGCCTGGCATTGGGTATGCGTGAAATGATCAAACGCCACGCCCTGATCAGGCGACTGTCTTCGGTGGAAACTCTAGGCTCTGCCACCGTGATCTGCTCTGATAAAACCGGAACGCTCACGCAAAATGAAATGACGGTGACGCGCTTATGGGTAGACGGGCAATTTGTGGAAATTACGGGTCAGGGTTATATTCCCAAAGGCGAATTCCGGGTGGATGACAAAAAGATCGACTTGAAAGATTTTCCGGCCGTGGGCTCAGCGCTGTGGGTCGGCGCGCTCAATAATGACGCGCTGCTTGAAGAATCACGCAATGAAGCCGGCGAAACGGAATACCGTATGGTGGGAGACCCGACCGAAGGATCGATATTGGTGGCTGCGTATAAAGCAGGTGCGGGTTCTTCGGGTCTAAATAAGGCCTACCCACGAAAAAACGAGATCCCCTTCGATTCAGAACGCAAGCGTATGGTTACGATCCACAACATTCAGGATCCCCGCCTTGAGGACCTTTCTCCCTTTACCGATACCGTCCACAAAGACAAATTCGTAGTGGCAGTGAAAGGCGCACCTGACGTCGTGCTCAAACTTTGCAATCACATCCAACCCATGGATGATAAAAGTCCTCGTACACTGGATGAGCAAGCGCGAAAAACCATCCTGGATGCCAACGATGAGATGACCAAAGACGCCCTGCGTGTGATCGGCGTGGCATACCGTCTTGAAAGTTCTGCCCCACAAGAAATGGACGCCAACGCCATCGAGAAAGACCTGGTTTTTGCCGGCCTAATTGGCATGATCGACCCCGCCAGGCCCGAGGTCAAACCTGCCTTGCAGACCGCCACCCGCGCCGGCATCCGCACCCTCATGATCACGGGTGACTATCCAAACACAGCGCGGGCGATCGCCGAAAGCATCGGCCTGCTCCAACCCGGACACAAGGTATTGACCGGCACCCAACTTGACCTGATCGATGACAAGCAGTTGATCAAAGAGGTCGAGGAAACAGACGTTTTCGCACGCGTGTCTCCTGAGCATAAAATGCGCATCGTGACCGCCCTGCAAGCCAACGGCGAAGTGGTGGCAATGACCGGCGACGGCGTGAACGACGCCCCGGCCATTAAACAGGCCGACATTGGGGTATCCATGGGCATCACCGGAACGGATGTGGCTAAAGACACCGCCGACATGGTCTTGACCGATGACAATTACGTCAGCATCGTTTCTGCTGTCGAACAAGGCCGTATCATTTATTCCAACATTCGCAAGTTTGTCTATTACCTGATCTCGTGCAACCTTGCTGAAATACTCATCATCTTTTTGCCCACCGCCTTTGGCAGGTTCCTCTTCCCGGAATTGACCACCGAGCAACTCGCACCCCTCGTGGCCGTGCAGCTCTTGTGGCTGAACCTGATCTCTGATGGCGCACCGGCATTGGCGCTGGGGACGGAAAAGGGCGATCCGGATATCATGGAGCAAAAGCCTCGCCCTCCCAAGGAACCCATTATCAATAAACAAATGGCCATCGGCGTGGTAGTGCAAACCCTGGCAATCGCCTCGGTCACCCTTTTTGCATTCTATCGCGGACTTTCTCATACTGAATTACCGTTAGAGCAACGTTTGCCATACGCAGAAACCATGGCCTTTTTAACCCTGGCCGCCTCTGAATTGCTGCGCGCCTATACCGCCCGCTCAGAAAGATATCCCCTGCTTAAGATCGGTGTTTTCTCAAACAAATGGATGAACTGGGCAGTCCTGGCATCGTTTATGATGCTGTTGGCTGTCGTTTATGTCCCTTTCCTGAATCCTGTTTTCCAAACCACACCCCTGGGCTGGCGTGAATGGTCCATGATCGTGCCGCTATTCTTCGTCCCGGCCATCGTCGCCGAATTGGTAAAATGGATCGTTTACAGCCGCGAAAACAGAAAAAGCAGTAACTAAGGAAAAAGTTATAGGATAAGAACAGTGAAGCAAATCAACGCTTCACTGTTTTTGAATTAAAGACACGGGACGAAACGTCATGCGGTGCGTTTCACAAGGGCCAGAGTCAGCCAGTTCTTTTTGATGCTGGCGAGTGCCGTACCCTTTGTGTTTGTCAAAAGAAAATCCCTTAAACTCGATGCTCATTTCGATCATGAGCGCGTCTCTGGCTGTCTTCGCCAGGATTGAAGCCGCGGCAATGCTCAGGCTGCGCCGGTCTCCCTTGATCAACGAAGTTTGCCCGCAGGAAATATCAGGTAAAAAAAGGGCGTCAATAAGAAGATGGTCGGGGATGCAGTTCATACTTGAAAGGGCGCGCATCATGGCCAGGCGTGTTGCCTGGAGGATTCCCATGGCGTCGATCTCCTTGTTATCCGCCCACGAGACAGCATAAAATGCAGCCTTTTCTTTAATTAAAATCGCCATTTGACTACGTTGAGATGGCGACAATTGTTTGGAGTCTTTCACCCCAAGCAATTCGACCAGGATGTGGTCGTCAGGAGGCAAAACCACAGCGGCGGCAGCAACGGGACCAGCCCAGGCGCCTCGCCCGGCTTCATCGAGGCCGGCAATTACACCCAGCCCATGAGACCACAATGCTTTTTCAAAATCAATGTGCGGATTTTCGGGCAGAAACGCCGTGTCAGAGCATCTTTTCATAAGAACGGGAACGAATGATCTTGCGCACCTTGAGCAATTCCCGGGCTGTGTTCATAAAGTCTTTGATCACATTGACCTTGCTCTGCGGCATATAGTACCAGGGTACGGGAATCTCGAGAATTTTGTATCCCAGTTGGCGTGCGATGGCTAAAATTTCAACGTCAAACGCCCAGCCGTGGATCGTTTGCAATGGGAAGAGTTTCTGCGTGGCTTCGGCGGAAAAACATTTGAACCCGCATTGGGTGTCTTTAATTCCGGGCAGGGCAAGCAGCGAGACCATGATGCTGAACGCGCGTCCAACAAAATGGCGATAAAAAGGCTCGTCATAACGCACAGCCCCTTTCGCTTCGCGCGAAGCAATGGCGATTTCCACGTTCAGCAAATTGGGCGGTAAAAACCTGGGGATCTGATCAATTGGCATGGAAAAATCAACATCACAAAAAAAGCGATATTTCCCCGACGCGGCCAGCATGCCCTGTTTGACGGCTAGTCCCTTTCCGGGGCGGTCTTCGTGAAGCACCAGTGTGTGCGGATGTGTTTCAGCGTGATTTTGGGCGATTCGTAACGTCTGATCCGAGCTTCCATTCTCAACGATCACAACCTCAACCTGGTAGGGCTGCGTTTTAATGAAATTTTCTATTTGAAGAAGCGTATCTGGTAAACGTTTTTCTTCATTGTGGGCCGGAAGGATGATTGAAAGGAAGGTTTCCATTTTACTCATGGGATGACCATTGAACAATTCCCCGAATTATAAACCGAATTCACGCTTGACAAGGGAATGGCAGGGTTCTCCTCCAGGATGTCTTTCCATAACTGGCACAGGGGAGGCTTGGCAGAACCAGATTTGGCGAAGGCCTTTTTCGTCAGATCAAGGGCCTGTTCGATATTGCCCAGCGCCGCATAAGCCTTGATGAAGGGCAAATACTCCACGGCTTCAAGAGGTTTGAGGTTCGCGGCCATGGCTTGCTCATAGTACCCCACGGCTTCTTCCATTTTCCCTTTACTTTGCGCCAGGTCGCCTTTTTCAAAATAGTAACACCAGGTTTCTTGCGGGGAGATATCAATAATATCGGCAAGCAGACTCCCTTCAGGCGCTGTTTCATCAATCAGGTCCCAATTTGTCAGTTCACCATAGACAGGTAGTTTGCTGTTGATATCAGGCAATAATCCGTAATAGGGGTCCAACACCAACAAACAGGTGCCGCTTTGCGCCAACACGCTGACCAGATTTTCGGCTTTCCCTGAAAAATTGAAAATCCTTAACCCGTCTTTGATCTCGATGTCAGGATCAGCCAGCAGGTCATCCGGTGCGTAATAACGCGGACCCGAAAACCAGTATTTTAGATCCGGCTCGATTGTCTGGCTGGTATAAAGCAGATTAATGCCCATGGAATAGGAATAATCTGCTTCTTTGTCGGTGGGGATGCCCGGTGAATACACGGTAGTGCCGGGCGCAAGGTTGGGGATACGCCAGGCAAGCTGGGAGTAAAAAGCTTTTTGGTTTATAAAGTCCTTGCGATAATCATTTCCCACCTGGATCTGAAAACTGATCGAAAGCCCGACAAGCAAAACAAGCACCAGATTGCGGGTTTTGGTTTTAGGAATGAGCAAGCAAAGAAGGGTCACCAGGAGTATTGCGACCCCAAAGATCGCCGGGATATCAAACCGGTCTGACCACTTTCCTTTGGTGATCTGGCGTAAGGTGCTCCAAATCGGAAAGATGCCAAAGAAGAACATCATCACAAACAGCAACACGTTTCGCCCCACGTCTCTGGCTTTGCGCGTCAAGCCGTCGTCTTCTTCAGGCTTTGCCAAGAATAGATGCAAGAGAAACGCGGCCCCAAGCCCGATGACGAGAGAAAGCCAGAGCGTGACACTTTTGATCTCGACGCTCGCCGGAACAAGGCGATCTGTCCAGATGGTTATTAATAGAAAACGCAAATCACTATAAAGGGTCTGGGCGAATCCAACCAGGGTGTCTAACGGTGCCTTCAGGAAATTTGTGACCAAATAAGGATAATTGCTGCTTGGTGCGCCGGTTTCGGAATTCGGGAATATCACCATGCGCCAGTAAAGATAAACTGCGAGGACCAGAAGGTAGGGCAGCCAGCAGAGAATGGATTTGCCAATCGCTTTCAAACGCTTCCTTCCGCCATCCACCAATAACCAATACATCAGCACCGGCCTCATCATTTCGAGTCCGACAAAATACTCCATAGTGAATAAATGAAAAGCGGTAAATATCAAGGAAAGTGGATAAAAGATCCAAAAACGGGCCGGCTTTTTAAATGCCAGCACCATGAAGAGCAGAGACAAGCCGAAAACGGTGTACACCAAAAAGTGGGACCCGTATGACACTGAAGCGTATTGGTCAGTGAAACCGGGGAAAACCACGAACAATACGGCCGACCATTGCAGGAGAGATTTTTGCCGCGGGAAAACCAGCAAGAAGGTGTAATAGAGCGCCAGTGCAGAAGTCCATCGGGCAAGGATGGCGGAAAGCTGCCATAGCAGGGTGGAATCACCACAGATCGGGAAGAGCAGATAATAAGTCCAGGATTGCAGCGGTCTATCGTAAGACCAGTAATCCCAATTCAAAGACAGGTCGGATACGTGTGAAAGGAGGATGGGCGGCCAGTCGTCCCAATAAAAACCGAGCGAGGTGATGAAAACGGCATAGGTGACCAGGGCAAAAAGCAATAACACCAGCGGGAAAACCAGCGGATATTTTTCGCCAATGGAAAGCATTTTATTAAAATATGAAAAAATCCTGGAATTTTTCATTCTTTGGCAGTCCGTTTTTCCGATTTGGATATCAAAGGCGGTTGGAAGGATGGATTGAAAACCAGTCGGGGTGGGCGGACTTGAACCGCCGGCCCCCGCGTCCCAAACGCGGTGCGCTGCCAACTGCGCTACACCCCGAACCTCTAGAGTATAATCGGTAGAAGCATTTCACGTCAAGGAAACCTGATCGCATGTTAATCCGACTTCCTCATCCCCGCAGAGTCTTTACCCTTGCACTTGGTTTGATCATGATGCTCATCCAGGCTTCATGTGCCTTGAACCCCGCATCCTCAGCCCAAGAAGGCGGGTCAGGCGCACTACATTCCACCTTAACCCCGCCAACCTCCCAACCAGACACGAACACCCAGATTACCATCACGCCGCAATCCTGCAGTGAGGAAACAGGCTCCATTCAGGATATCACGATCCTTTCCTCAGTTCTCGGTGAGGATATCAAGTTCAAGGTATATCTGCCAGCCTGTTACGATGAAAAATCCTCAAGAAAGTATTCCGTCCTTTACATGCTGCACGGACAATCCAGCCTCGAGGACCAGTGGGTTCGCGTAGGCTTGTTTGAAAAAATGGATGAACTGGTTCAACAGGGGATCGTGGAACCTTTTCTCATCGTGCTGCCTAACGAGTTGCGCTCCAATCTTGAAGCAAACCAATCCCCCTTTGGAGACGCCCTCCTGCAGGACGTGATCCCCTACGTGGATGACCATTTTAATACCTGCAGTGAAAGGGTTTGCCGTGCAATAGGCGGTCTTTCGAGGGGTGGCAATTGGGCCGTCCACCTGGGCTTCGCACATCCAGAACTATTCAAGGCCGTTGGCGCCCATAGTACGCCACTTTTTTATGGTGAAATCATTAACATCATCCGCACAGTTGAAGACCCTGCCAGGGTTGGGTTGCTCCCCGTGGTCTTCATCGATGTGGGCCACAAAGACCCGGACCGCGATGATGTCATCTACTTTTTAACCACCATTCAGCAGTTGCCCATCCAATATCAATTTTATGAATACTTAGGGTACCACGATGAGGTTTATTGGAGCGCTCACACGGCAGATTACCTGAAATTCTATAACAGTGAATTGGTTCCGCCACAGGATCAATAAAGTTCAGGATTCTTAAAGGGGATCAGGGCAAAAATCACCGCGGGAATATAGAGGTTGATGCGATCTATCGCATCATCCGTCAACAACCCCACAGCACCATTGGATTGCTTGGAGTTTTTTCTAGAAAAAACAATGTCGTCGGCCTCTCCCAATTCGACCCCCTGGCGCACCAGGTGAGCCAGATTTTCCGGAAGAAAAAATTCTCCACTTCGTCCAACGCCACGCTTTCCCTCTGAATAGACCACAACCCAGGCGAAGCCGCTCATGTGCGTTCCCCTGTCCATGACACCGCCTTCAATACCCACCCAGTAATCAGCTTGCGGTTCCAGGTCCCGAGCCAGGGATGCCCTGGTATCAGCACCGTCCAGGGTTTCCTCATCCGTCATCGGCTGGGATGAGACAACGGTGGGAATTTTCACCGCGCGTACTTCAAAATCCTCCCTGGGGAACATGCGCTGAAATCCGTCCAGGGTGGCTTTTAATTTAACAGGGTTATTTGACGCAACGGCGATGATGTTCATGCAGACCTCAAATGGTTTGTATTGGTTCGTATGGGCGGCCGGTAATTAGCCGCCCTGTTCCAGTTCTTTACGGTCTTACTTAATAAGATACCTTGCGCGGCAGCTTCTTGGCTTCATTCACCCAGTCAGCAACCTGAGACTCAGAGGGCATTTTACGAACGAGCTTCTTCTTTTCGTTGATCTCAGTCATTTTGTCATATAGGTTTTTCGGGACCCTTTTGGATAACTCCACAACGGTGTCAACCCCTGCTTCTTCCAAAAGATCAGAGTACTCACTGCCGATGCCCTTGATGCGGTACAAATCTGCCAGATTCACCCATTCCAGAATTAACGCATCACCAATGCCGGTTTTTTCTGCCAGTTCCTTGCGGCCTTTGGGCGTCCCGCCGGCTTCCAGCAATCCTTCGGTGGTCAAGATTTTTTCCTTGGCAAGTTTCTGTTTGTACTTTTCACCGATCCCTTCAATGTCTTTAATACTAGTCATCTCATACCTCCTGAAATAGTGACAACTGATGAATCCAGTATAGAACGATTTAAAGTTTGGCGCAACCATACCCGGCATGATACACACAACCGGATTGCCTTGTCTCGTGTATAATATGCGGCATGAGTTTAACCCTTGAAGAAGTCGAACACATTGCCAGTCTTGCCAGACTGAAACTGACTGAAGATGAAAAGAGCAAGTACAGGCAGCAGTTGTCTTCCATTCTGGATTACATTGCCATGCTTGGAGAACTGGATACCTCCTCAATCCCACCCACTTCCAGTGTTTTGCCCTCAGAATGCCCGCTGCGTGAAGACCTCCCCGGCACCCCGCTCTCCACCAAAGAATTATTGAAGAACGCACCTGATACAGAACGACAACAATTCAGGGTGCCGCCGGTGTTCGAATGACAAAGGACCTGACCTCCCTTTCTGTTTTTGAGATGCAAACCGGTTTACGTGCTGGCGAGTTCACCTGCCTCGAACTCATGGACGCTCACCTGCAGCGCATCCACGCGCTCGAACCCCGGCTGAACGTCCTCATTACACTGGCCGAGGACGAAGCCAAAATCCGCGCCAAACAGGCGGATGAACAACTTCATCAGGCACGCACAGCTGGCCAAACCGCTCAACTTCCCGCCCTGTTGGGGATCCCCATTTTGGTAAAAGACCTGATCACGGTCAAAGACATGCGCTGCACATGCGGATCGAAAGTGTTGGGAGACTGGGTCGCCCCGTTCACAGCCACTGCGATACAGCGTCTGATCGATGCAGGCGCCATCGTCATCGGCAAAAGCAACACGGATGAATTTGCCATGGGTTCCTCCACTGAATCCTCAGCCTTCGGCCCGACCCGCAATCCCTGGGATACCACGCGTGTTCCGGGTGGTTCCTCGGGTGGCAGCGCCGCGGCAGTGGCCGCACGCTATGTTCCGGCTGCTATCGGTTCTGATACAGGCGGTTCCATTCGACAGCCGGCCGCATTTTGCGGCGTGACCGGCATTAAACCGAGCTACGGGCGCGTCTCTCGTTATGGATTGATCGCCTACGGCTCCTCCCTCGATTGCATGGGGGTTTTTGCCAGAAGCGCGGCCGAAACCGCCTTGTTCATCCAAATCATGGCCGGACGAGACCCCCTTGACGCTACCACCTCTGACCAACCCGTGCCTGATTACCTGATCGAATCCGCCCCAAGCCTGAAAGGCGTTAAAGTGGGCGTTCCGAAGGAATATTTTCTTGACGGAATGCAACAGGAGATCGCCGAGAAGATAAGGCTCGCCATTACACAATTTAAAGACCTGGGCGCTGAAATAATCGAGATCAGCCTGCCACACACGAAGTACGCACTTCCGGTCTATTACCTCATCGCACCCGCCGAGGCTTCTGCCAACCTGGCGCGATACGACGGCGTCCGTTTTGGCGCCCGTAAGCGTGGCGAATCCATGCTGGATGTTTTTCTTGAATCACGCGGTCAGGGTTTTGGCCCGGAAGTCAAGCGCCGCATCATGCTGGGCACCTATGCGCTCTCAGCCGGCTATTACGAAGCTTATTATGGTCAGGCCCAAAAAGTGCGCACGCTGATCAAGCGGGATTTCGAGGAAGCCTTTTGCAAAGTGGATATGATCGCCTGCCCGGTTACCCCTTCCACGGCCTTCAAGATCGGCGAACACGGGGAAGATCCCCTGGCCATGTACCTCGAAGACGTTTTCACCCTGCCTGCCAACCTGGCGGGGGTTCCCGGCATCGCCTTCCCCGTTGGCGTGGATACGAACGGGCTGCCGGTGGGAATGCAGTTAATGGCGGACTCCAATCGTGAAGCCACGCTGTTCCACGCGGTCAGGGTTTTTCAAGACCACACCCGTTTCCATCTCAGTCTGCCGCCTCTGTAATTTTTTCTTCCGATAATTAATCTCCGCTCACGGCAAGATTGAATCATTTTTGATGATTTTTCGTAAATGTTTAATGAAAGGATAAATTAAAAATGAGCACTCAACCTGCCCCCGTTCCCATTCGGGCCCCCGGCCCCGGCTGCCTTGTGCGCGGTTTGTATTTCATCTTTATCGGTTGGTGGCTGGGTCTGATCTGGACCCTGACAGCCTGGTTCTTTAACCTGACCATCCTCGGCCTGCCCATCGGCCTGGCCATGATCAACCGCATCCCCCAGGTCATGACCCTGCGGCCTGAACGCGTTCAAACCACCGTGGAGGTTAAAGACGGCGCGCCCGTTATTCGTCAGGGAGCCGTAAAACAACTGCCTTTTCTGTTGCGGGCGATCTATTTCATCGCCGTCGGTTTCTGGTTCAGCCTGGTGTGGATGTTGCTGGCCTGGATCTTCACCACCCTGACATTTGGCATCGGCTTGCCCTTGGCCTTCTGGATGTTCGACCGCACGCCGTGCGTAACCACACTGGCAAAGATCTGATCTTCACAACCGGGCGGCCTTTCGGCCGCCCTTTTTTTTATTTGCAACATTTTCCTTCCATAAAAATTGGATTACAATTCCTTTTCCTGTTAAAATAAAACCCAAGAGCCTCTCTGAGGCCGGGGTCGGCGCGGATCAAAGACAAGCCCACTTGATCCTTTTTCGAACAAAAAGGAATCGCAACCATGAACCAATCTTATAAGATCGTCATTCCCATGGCAGGCCTGGGATCACGCATGCGACCCCACACCTGGATACGCCCCAAGCCTCTGCTCTACCTGGCAGGCAAGACCGTGCTCGATCATTCCCTGGACCAGTTCATTTCTCTTCCCCAATTGCAGCACGCGGAATATGTTTTTGTCGTCAGCCCCAACCAGGGGGAGATGATCGCGGAACACATGGAAGCGGTTCATCCGGATAAAAAAGTGCATTTTATCGTCCAGGAGCAGATGGAAGGCCAATCCAAAGCCATTTACCTCGCAAAAACCTTGCTGGACGGGCCTGTGCTGGTGGCTTTTTCAGACACGCTTATTGAATCCGATCTGTCGTTTCTGGCGCAAGAGAACTCGGACGGGATCGCCTGGGTCAAGCCCATGCCTGATCCCCGCCGTTTTGGCGTCGTTGAAACGGATGGTTCAGGGTTTGCCACGCGCCTGATCGAAAAACCGCAAGATATTACCAACAACCTGGTTGTGGTCGGCTTTTATTATTTCAAAGACGGGGCGCGTCTCGTGGAAGCCATTGAAGAACAGATCAAAAGACAGGCCAGCTTGAAGGGCGAGTTTTTCCTGGCGGACGCGATCAACATTTTGCTCGAGCGCGGTATGAGGATCAGGGTCCTGCAGACCGATGTTTGGCTGGACGCTGGAATTCCGGAATCACTGCTTGAAACGAATCGTTACCTTCTCGATCACGGTCGCTGCCATTGTGACCTCAAGGCACCCATTGAAGGTGTTTCGATCATCCCGCCGGTTTCGATCCCATTGAACGTGAGCCTGAGATCAGCAGTGATTGGCCCCCATGTGACGCTCGGAGAAGGCTGCGATCTTGAGAACGTGGTCATTCGCGATTCCATCATCGAAGCAGGGACCAAGATCAGCGACATGGTGATCGAAAATTCAATATTAGGCCGTAATGTGATCCTCGACGGTCGTCCTGAACGCCTGAACATCGGCGATAACTCCTGGATGACCCGATAATCTAACCACCTAAAGGAGCAGCATGCACGATCAATATCTCTCACGCCGTGTTGCCGGGATGAAACCCTCCGGAATTCGCAAATTTTTCGATATCGCTGCCACCATGAAAGACGTGATCTCCCTTGGGGTGGGAGAACCCGATTTCACCACACCTCCTCCCATCCTCGAAGCCGGAATTCAGGCCTTGCGTAACGGCGAAACCCATTACACAAGCAATCACGGCATTCTACAGCTGCGCCAGCAACTTGCCAAACATCTTGAAAAGAGATATGGGGTTCGATATAACCCTGAAAACGAAATTGTGATCACGGTGGGTGGTTCAGAAGCTCTCAACCTAGCCGCCATCGCCCTGTTGAACCCGGGCGATGAAGTGATCATTCCCACCCCCTGCTTTGTGGCTTATCAGGCGGCCGTGATCATGGCCGGCGGCGTCGCGGTGGAGGTGCCCAGTCGGATCGAAAACAATTTTGACTTCGATCCTGATGAGATCCGCGCGGCGATCACCCCGCGCACCAAAGCCATTCTGATCGGTTATCCAAGCAATCCCACGGGTGCCATTTCCAGCCGTGAAAACCTGCTCGAAATCGCCAAAATCGCCGAAGAACACGATCTGATCGTCCTTTCGGATGAGATCTATGACCGCCTTGTCTACGGTGTTGATCACGTGTGTTTTCCAGCTCTGCCGGGCACCTTTGACCGCACGCTGCTGTTGGGTGGTTTTTCAAAAGATTACGCCATGACAGGCTGGCGTATCGGATACGCAGCCGGGCCTCAGTATCTCATCAATGGTCTGGTGCGCGTGCACCAATTCATGGTCATGTCAGCGCCCACCATCGCACAGTTCGCCGCCCTGGAAGGGCTGCTCAGCGGAGAAACCTATGTGCAGAAAATGGTGGCCGAATACGATCGCAGGCGCAAACTGCTCGTCTCGGGACTTAACCAGATCGGGCTGCCAACCTTTGAACCTCGCGGGGCTTTTTACGCCTTCCCCAAGGTGGATGTCACCGGTCTTGATGACGACACTTTCTGCGACAGGCTTTTAAAAGAGGAACACGTGGCGGTCATCCCCGGAAGCGCGTTTGGCGTGGGCGGGGAGGGTTTCGCGCGTGCCTGCTACGCCACCGGTTATGACCAGCTTGAGGAAGCGCTGGAACGCATTGAACGATTTGTAGGCAGGTTGTAAGAAGTAGGCCGGGGTTCAATGCCCCGGCTTTTTTTATTGATTATGTTCGTATATTATCCGTACCCCTAAAAGTGTCAGCTCAGGTTCGACCGCGTCAATACAATTGACTTCCCCTGAGATCAGGCCGGCCAAGCCCCCTGTGGCGACCACTTTCGCGTCTCCCCCCAGTTCCTTTTTCATGCGCGACACGATGCCTTCCACGAGCCCTGCAAAGCCAAAGATGAGCCCTGACTGAAGTGAAAGGATGGTGTTCTTGCCGATGGCGTACTCCGGTTTATGCAGGTCCACCTCCGGCAGCATGGCTCCGGCGTTGAAAAGGGAGGCCGCGCCTGTGCCGATGCCGGGTGCGATGGAAACACCCTCGAATACCTTGTCTTTTGAAATGGCCGAAAAGGTGGTGGCAGTGCCGAAGCCGATGACGATGACCGGCGCCCCATAGAGGGAGATGGCTCCCACGGCGTTGGCGATCAGGTCCGGACCTACTTCCGCAGGGTTATCCGTGTTGATCTTGATCACGGGTTTTTTTACCTGCCCAACGATCACAGCTTCGAGGTCCAAATGGCGTTTGACCAGATCGTGAAAAGCCACCGTCAATTCAGGTACCACGGAGGAAATTGCGCAACCAGTGATACTTTCTTTTTTGATGTCTTCACAGGTAAACAGAGAAAGCAGCAATACCGCGTAATCGTCGGCCAGTTTCTTGGGATTGGTGAAAATTCGCCAATGCGCCACCAGGGCGCCGGCTTCATATAAACCCAATTTAATGTTCGTGTTACCTATATCCACGCATAAGATCATTTTTCCTCGTGTAAAAATTGATCAAAGACCAATGCTGCCGAAAAGTTGATTAATGCCGCTGACAATGCCGCCGGCGATCACCAGCGTCAGCACAACCAACAAAATTGACAAAAGGATATAGATCCAGCCCAGCCACAAGCCTGCGTTCGCCATTTTTTTGCCGGACACCCTCCCCTCTCCTCTGCGGATCAAGCGTTTGGCTCTCGCGCCTGAAAATACGGCAATGAGGGCAAAGAGGGGCGCCAGGATCAAAGCCAGCAGGGTCTTGATCTCGACCAGGGAATGAAAGAACAAAAGCAAATAAGCAACAATGCCGCTGAGCAGACTTAGTAACGCAGAAAAATTCAATTTCTTTGCAGTTCCTTCCGGTACCAAATCGGTCGTTTCCTGTTGCTGTTGGTCTTCAGACATGTTTCCTCCTCTTCTTAATACTTCATGTGTTCATCTTGATTATAGCAGGTGGGAAAAGACCTTTTCCATTCAAAAGGATCGATCTTATTGGTTTCGTGCCCTCAGCGGGTTAATGATAAAATCATTTTCATTATGAAATATGAACCCGTTATCGGACTCGAAGTCCACGCGGAACTGGCCACCGGAACGAAGATGTTTTGTTCCTGCCCAATCGTGGATAACACCACAGCCGAACCAAACATCGCCGTGTGTCCCGTTTGCGCGGGCATGCCCGGTACCCTGCCGGTGCTTAACAAGAAAGCCGTCGAGTTGGGCATCCGCGCCGCGCTGGCGCTGGAGTGCCAGGTGCAACACGTCTCCATCTTTGCCAGAAAGAACTATTTTTACCCCGATCTGCCCAAAGGTTACCAGATCTCACAATTCGAAGAACCTTTGGCCGTTCACGGCCGGTTGGTTGTGGATACCGCCCAGGGCGAAAAGATCATCCGCGTGCGCCGGGTGCACCTGGAAGAAGACGCCGGCAAACTGACCCACGTGCACGAAAATGGGGAAGACTACTCCCTGGCCGACCTGAACCGGGCCGGGGTTCCTTTGCTTGAGATCGTGTCGGAACCCGATATGCACTCCATTGAAGAGGTGCGCGGATACGCCACAGGCCTGCGCGCCATTTTACGCGAGATCGGCGTGAACTCGGGGGACATGGAAAAAGGCGTCATCCGTTTTGAAGCCAACATCTCCATCCGACCGGAAGGAAGCACGGAATTGGGCACCCGAGTGGAGATCAAGAACCTGAACTCCTTCCGCGCCATGGAACGCGGTATCGTCTTTGAACTGGAAAGGCAGGCCAAACTGCTTGACCGCGGCGAACGCGTCATCCAGGAAACATTGGGCTGGAACGAAGAAAAACAATGCACGTATTCGCAGCGCTCCAAGGAGGAAGCTCACGATTACCGCTACTTCCCCGAGCCTGACCTCCCTCCCCTGGTGGTGGAAGCCGCCCTGGTGGAAGAGATCCAAGCCTCACTTCCTGAACTTCCGAGGGCGAAGTCGCTGCGCCTGCAAAGGCAATACGGATTGAGCGCTGTTGACGCGGGCAAGATCTCACTCGAACGCGAGATCTGCGAATACTTTGAAACTTGCGCCGCGTCGGACCAAAATCCTGCACCCAGAACCGTCGCAGCCTGGATCACCGGTGAACTTTTTGCCTGGCTGAATGCCAGCGGTACGGCCTTTGGAGCGATCAAGGTGCCGCCCTTCTATTTGGCGGAACTGATCCACCTGGTGCAAGAAGGTCAGATCAACCAGAACACGGCCAAGACCGTGTTTGTCAAAATGCTTGAAAGCGGCAGACAGGCTGCCGAGATCGTTCAGACAGAAGGCCTGGCCCAGACCTCGGATGAAGGGCTTATCTCGCAACTGGTCAAGGATGTGCTGGAAGCGTACCCACAGGAATTTGCCAGCTACCTGGGCGGCAAGGATAGCCTGGCTAACTGGTTCTTCGGACAGGTCATGCGCGCCGCCGGCGGTAAAGCCAACCCGGGTGTGCTAAAGGCCGAACTCGAAAAACAACTGACTTCCCGCAAACCCGCATAAAACCCCCGTTTCTCTCTTGACAAGCTCTCCAGTTCGTTGTATTATATCGTTCATCGATATAACGTTATTCGATGCATCACATCGCGATACAACGAAAGGCGTAGCAGCCATGGATGAACGAAAAAGAAATGAACTGATCAAAAATTCCACCCCGATGACCGAGGCGTCCTTCTACATCCTGGTCTCGCTCAACGAACCCCTGCACGGCTACGGGGTGATGCAGAAAGTCGAAGAGTTGAGCCAAAAACGGGTGCAGTTGGGGCCGGGCACCCTTTACGGGGCACTTTCCAACCTGCAGACACTCGGCCTGATAGAGTCCGTCGGTGAGACGACCGGCGACAGGCGCAAACAATACCGCATGACCGAAGCCGGCCGACTGGTGGCCGAACACGAGGTCAAGCGCTTTGAAGAACTCGCCCGGCATGGGCGCATGCTATTAAGGATCTGAGGAAAAATGATAACGAATCACAAACCTGAAACGAAAACGATCATCAAGGCCATCTTTGCCTGGGAGGACGAAAAAGAAGAAAAATGGTTGGAAGAAATGGCCGCCCAAGGCTGGAAGCTGATCTCCGTGGCGCCTTATGTCTATAAATTCCAGCGCAGCGCACCCGAAAAGGTGGTGTTCAGGCTGGATTACAAACTTACGACCGACAAAGACTACCAGGAATACCTGTCCATCTTCAAGGATGCAGGCTGGGAAATGTTCGCCACTTTTGCCAACTGGCATTACTTCAAGATCAAACCAGAGAACCAGGAGACCCCTGAAATATTCAACTCCGGAAAGGCAAAAGGGCAGAAATACCGCCGTCTGTTGTGGGGACTGCTGCCATTTCTGCCAATCTATCTTGTAATATTAAATCCGGCCTTTGGTTTTTTTGAATCCGAAAGCCCTCTCCATTCGTCTGGTTTTTACATCGGGATCAGGATCTTTTTTGCCGCGTTCATAATTTTCATGATCTATGCCGTAATCCGCATTTGGATCAAGATCAGGAAACTTGAATCCCAATCAAAGGAATAATTTTTTCCTAGAAAATATTAAGGTGCAAGCATGAACACAAACAATCAATATGGATACAAAAAAGTCAACAAAGTGTTCTTCGCCTGGCAGGACGAACAGGAAGAGAAATGGCTGCAGGAAATGGCCGCCGACGGTTGGATGTTGGACAAGGTGGCGCCGTATACCTATTCCTTTAAGAAGGGCGACCCGCGAAAGGTCGTCTACCGCCTGGATTTCAAGAACAACCTTGACCAGGATTACCAGGAGTATCTCGATATCTTCAAGGATTCAGGCTGGCAGCTTCTGACCACTTTTACAGGCTGGCACTACTTCACCATCCAGTGTCGAAGTGCGGTGACACCCGAAATCTACAATTCGGCCAGGACCAGGGCTCAAAAATACCGCCGTACCTTCTATCTCTCCCTGCCGATGTTCATGTTAATCATGAGCCCGATCTACACGCTGATCAACACCCAGAAGGAGGCCACCCATCCGCTGCTGCATTTCGGCTTTACCCTCTTCTTCATCGGGATCGTCTTGTACGGTATATTCGGCACAATGCGCATGTGGGTTAAGATCCGGCAGCTTGAATCCGGTTCACTGGAATAGAAACATCAATATAAAATCGTATTAATCTGATAATTAGACCCTGTTTCTGACAAATGACAGTTTTTCTTCGACAAACATCATATTGACCCGCCCTGTGCCGCCGGATACTCTTATTAAATAATCGCAACAGGCGGAGGAAATTTGCTGTTTTTGTTTTTGATGTCTGGCTTTATTGCGGGCGCTGATCCGAAGTGCCCGCACGTTTTTTAATCCTGCAATAAAAATCAAGAGGAGACGGGAAGATGACAACCCAGATCAACGCGTTTGAAATGGCACAAAGGCAATTTGATCACGTGGCAGAACTGCTCAACCTCGATCCGCAGGTATCCGAGATCCTGCGCTGGCCGCTGCGGGAGTTTTCCTTCCGCATCCCCGTGCGCATGGATGACGGATCGGTGCGCGTCTTTCAGGGGTTCCGCGTGCAGCATAACGACGCGCGCGGACCCAACAAAGGCGGCATCCGCTTTCACCCCGCGGAAACGATCGACACCGTGCGCGCCCTGGCGACCTGGATGACCTGGAAATGCGCCGTGGCCGACATCCCCCTGGGGGGCGGCAAGGGCGGTGTGGTGCTAGACCCGGCCACACTCTCCAACGCTGAAAAAGAACGTCTGGTGCGCGGCTGGGTGCAGGCCATGTGGCGCAACATCGGCCCCCGCCAGGACATCCCCGCCCCGGATGTGGGTACCACCCCGCAGATGATGGCCTGGATGATGGATGAATACTCCAGACTGGTAGGCC
>CAZNAF010000016.1:34927-41366 GCA_964570925.1 uncultured Anaerolinea sp. | reverse complement strand
GGAATTGGATACAATTATCAAGATGGATAAACGCTTTCCAATCCATCCTCACCAAAAACATTGGAGGCAGGCATGCAAAAAGTCAACGGCTGGACGCTCTTCACCCTCAACGCATACTGGATCGGTCTATCCTTCATGTGGAACAGCCTGCACGTCACCATTCTGCCGGCCGTGTTGCTTAATTACGTCCCCGAATCTCAGAAAAACACCTGGCTGGGGCTGTTGACCTTTTTCGGCTTGATCCTGGCCATGCTCATCCAGCCGCTTTCGGGCGCCATCAGCGACCGCTGGCAATCACGCCTGGGGCGCCGCCGCCCCTTGATCTGGCTGGGCACGGGCGGGGACCTGATCTTCTTGCTCACCATGGGACTGATCGGAGGCCTGCCCGCCCTCTTTATCGGGTACATCGGCTTGCAGATCAGTTCCAACGTGGCGCACGGTCCGGCCCAGGGCCTGCTGCCCGACCAGGTACCGCCCGCACAATTGGGCATGGCCAGCGGCATCAAGACCACCCTCGACATGGTCGGCATCATCCTTTCCTCCCTCCTGATGGGCTTCCTCATCACCGCGGAGGACGCCGACCCGACCCTCTCGGTGCTGGTGATAATTGGCCTGCTGGTGGTGTTCGCCCTGATCACCCTGCTGTTCACGCGCGAAAGGTCGACCGCGGCGGCACTGCAGCGTTCGTCCATCGATTGGAAAGAGTTGTGGAAATCTGTGTTCCATTTCAAGGCGGAAGGCGATAAAAGCTACTGGCGGTTGATCTTCAGCCGTTTTCTCTACCTGGTGGGCGTGTACGGTTTTCAGTCCTTCGCGCAGTATTTCATCCGTGACAAGTTCCCCGGCCAGGATCCCATTCAGTTCACACAGTTCGTCATGGGCTCCTTCGTCATCGTTCTGATCATTTTCTCTCTGCTTTCTGGCAGGTGGAGCAACCGCTTCGGCCAAAAACGGCTGCAAATCGTCTCTTCGTTTGTCGGAGCTGCGGGAGCCGTGTTGGTGATCTTTGCCGCCACACCCTTCCAATTGATCGCCTTCGGCAGCATCCTTGGTGCGGGGCTGGGAATCTTTTTGGCCACCAATTGGGCGCTGGCCAACCAAATGGCCCCGCAGGGTGACGCCGGCAAGTACATGGGGCTCACCAACCTGGCCACGGCCGGTTCGGCCGCGGTGGCGCGCCTGGAAGGTCCCATGACTGACCTGCTCAACAACGCCGCTCCCGGCCAATGGTGGGGCTGGACGGCCCTGTTTGCCATTTCCGCGTTGCTGATGCTCTGGTCCGCGCTCGCCATGCGCCGTGTACCGGAAAATACCCCCAACACTAAATGACAGACCAGGAACGCTTTTTGAGGAAGGGGAATTCATCCCTTATAATCGGAGTATGAAACCCCGCCTGCTCAAGTTGACCCAGGGCGAAGTAAGTTCGCCCATCTACCTGCCCGATGCCACCTTCGGCGTAGTGCGTTCAGTCGATGCCGAAGACCTGCAGGGTGTGGGGGTGCAGGCGCTGGTGATGAACACGTTTCATCTAATGCAAAAGCCGGGTTCCTCCACAATCCAGGCGCTGGGTGGCCTGCACAAGATGAGCCACTGGCCGAAAGCCATCGTCACTGATTCGGGCGGTTTCCAGGCTTATTCGCTCATTCGGCAAAACCAAAAATTCGGCAGCATCCACGAAAGGGGCATCAGTTTCCAGCCCGAGGGCAGCAGCCGTAAATTTCAATTGACGCCTGAAAAGACGGTGCAGTTGCAGATGAGCTACGACACCAACGTGGTCATCTGTCTGGATGACTGCACCCACGTGGACGAGGGCGAAAGCGCGCAGAAAGAGTCCGTGGAACGTACCATCGCCTGGGCAAAGAAGAGCCGGCGAGAGTTCGATCGCCTGGTGCAGCAAAAGAAAATGACCGAAGAGACACGCCCGCGGCTTTTCGCGGTAGTGCAGGGTGGCGGTTCGCACGACCTGCGCAAGCGCTGTGCCGACGCGTTGCTGCAGATTGGTTTTGACGGCTACGGGTTCGGCGGTTGGCCGCTGGACAAGGACAACAACCTGCTGGCTGACATTATTGGCTTCACGCGTGAGATCATCCCGCAGAAATTCCCCATGCACGCGCTGGGGGTTGGCCATCCGCAAAACGTGCTGGCCTGTTTCGAGCTGGGGTACGACATCTTCGACAGCGCCATGCCCACCCGCGACGCGAGGCATGGACGGTTGTACACCTTCCGGCAAGGAGAAGACAACCTTGATCTTGGTTTGAGCGGAGACTGGTTCGGGTATGTTTACATCAACGACGAAGAGACCATCAAAGCGGACCACCCCATCAGCCTTTATTGCGACTGTCCCTGCTGCCGAAATTACTCACTGGGGTACCTGCACCATCTCTTCAAGCAGGGCGACACCCTGTTCTTCAGGCTGGCCACGCTGCACAACCTGAGGTTCATGGTGCAGTTATGCGAGCGTATCCAGAGGAAATTCTCCTGATGGATGGACAAAAAGAAGCACTCGATGAATTGGTGATCCTGGTGAAGGCTGCGACGAAATATCAGTTCATCGAAACGGAGTTGGTGCGCGAAATCGGCCGAAAGGAACTTGCCAAGCGCCGCAGCCTCAAGGAGGCCGTTAAAGAGACGCGCAACAAGCTGCACCAGATCGGGTCTTCCTATCAGGAGAAGCCCATCCCCTACGATCTATGGCGCGTGGAATTGAAAAGCCTCCCTCAGGATTTTCAAGAGGAACAGGTCAGGGGGGCGCTGCTACGCTTCATGCGGTTGCACGCCTCAACCGCTGAACGCCTGTCCATATTGGAGCGATTCTTTCAGGAAACGCTGACTGATCTCGCGCCGCTGACGTCCATCCTTGACCTGGCCTGCGGGTTGACCCCGCTCTCCCTGCCGTGGATGCCGACTGCCCCGCACTTGGAGTACACGGCTTGTGATATCTATCAAGACATGACGGCTTTCCTGGGTGAATTCCTGGCGCATTTTAAGATCAAAGGATCCGTTTCGACCTGCGACCTGACGCAGGAACTGCCTCGAGCTGAGGCACAGGTGGCCTTGCTGCTCAAGACCATCCCCTGCCTCGATCAGGTGGACAAGGGCGCGGCTGGCCGCCTGTTGCGCGGATTACAGACAGAATCCATCCTGGTTTCCTTTCCGGCCCAGGGGCTGGGAGGGCGGGGCAAGGGCATGCGCCAAAACTACGAGGCCAGATTCAATGAGCTTGTGGAAGGCGAAAATTGGGAGATCACCCGTTTTGATTTTGAAAATGAACTGGCTTTTCTGATCCGGAAATGACGCCATGAAGCACAAGAAGAAAAACCTCTCCCCACCTCCTTCTTTGCAGGAACTGCAGGACGTCCAGTTGGCCGCTTTTCAACCATTGCTCTCGGCGCAGGAATATGAGGCGTTAAGATCGGAAGTTGAAAAGCCTCTTCCTCCGGCGATAAGGATGAACCCTCTCAAAACCGGGCCGGGATTCGCACTAGACCTGGAAAAACGTTACCAATGGAAACTCGAACCGGTCCCATTTTGCAGAGACGGCTTTCGCGTTCAAGTCAACGGCGGTCCGGCCGTGAGCGTCACCCTGGAGCACAAGACGGGACAGTATTACATCCAGGAAGCGGCTTCCATGCTGCCAGTGGAATTGTTTGACCTGAATCCTGATGATGACAGCCTGACACTGGACCTGGCCGCCTCACCGGGCGGCAAAACCACCCACCTGATCTCACGCATGGGCGACAAAGGGCTGGTGCTGGCCAATGATTCCAGCCAGGGGCGTATACAGGCGCTCAAGGTGGTGCTGCAGCATTGGGGAGGCGGCAACGCGGCGGTGACACGTTTCGCGGGGGAACGCTTTGGTACCTGGTTCCCCAATACCTTTGACCGCGTGCTCATTGACGCGCCCTGCTCCATGCAGGGGCTGCGTACGGCTGAATCCCACGCGGCACGCCCCGTGACCGAAAAAGAGAGTCGTGCTCTGGCGATCCGCCAGGCGGCCTTGCTGGGCAGCGCGCTGGCAGCCGTGAGGCCGGGGGGGCAGGCAGTCTATTCCACCTGCACGCTGCTGCCGGCAGAAGATGAAGGGGTGGTGGAAACCGTTCTGAACAGATTTGGCAGCGCGGTGAGTTTGTTGGATGCGCAAAAAGTGTTACCGGTGCCCGCTCCGGGTATCACGGCCGTGGATGGGACCCCCTATCAGCAGGACATGAACAGGGTGATCCGTTTATGGCCGCACCGTTTTGAAACGGCCGGATTCTTCGCCTGTCTGCTGGAAAAGAAGGACGACCTGGGGCTGCCGGCAGGTGAGCCGCCATCGCATTCCATGGAAGCCGCTGGTTTTCATCAGTTGACGTCCAGAGAAATTCATGATTTTGCGGCTGTGTTTTATGATCGATCCGGTTTTGCGTTATTGGAATATCTGGAAGCAAAACACAGGACGCTGGTGAGACGTGACGCGCGCCTGTTCCTCTTTCCGCGTTTGCTGCTGGAAAGGTTTCCCAGCCTGCCAGTGCAGTCAGCGGGCATGCTGCTGGGGGAGTGGGAAGGGGAGGAGTTCATCCCCGCGCACGAATGGGTGCTGCGCTTCGGCGGGCAATGTCCGCGTTGGATGTTGATTCTTGAAGAGGATAACTTCTTGCGATTCAGTACGGGGGAAGATCTGGATGGTTTCCATCAGAATGCCATTGGAGAACCCGGTATCCGCGTAGTGCAAGATCGGCATGGAAGAATTGCCGGACGTGCCAGGCTGGTGGGAGGCAAATTGAAAAACCTTTCTGCCAGACAATTGAGATAATTACCAATGGGTTAGATTCATGAACTCCCACACGCGTACCCATCCGTAAGCATCATCCAAGTTCGTAAAGAGCCAGGCCGGCAGCCAGGATGGCAGCGGTTTCCATGCGCAGGATGCGTTTGCCCAAGGTGACAGGTGTGAAACCGTTATGACTGGCAAGATCAACTTCTTCACTTGAAAATCCGCCTTCCGGGCCTATGGCAAGAGTCAAAGAATTACCTTTATAACCGCACAATGACTCCCTAAAGCCCGTCTTTGATTCATCTTCCCAAAGGAGAAGTTTCAAAGAGTCGTCCTGTTGTTTAATGACTTGCGTGAATTCTGTCACAGGCAGAAGCGCCGGGATGCGTCCACGGCGGCTTTGTTCGGCCGCTTCACGGAGGATCTTTTGCCAGCGGGGATACTTATCCTGCGTATCGCCGGATTTTTGGATCAGCGTGCGGGAAGTGATCACGGGAAGGAATTCGCTTACCCCCACCTCGGTGCATTTTTGCAGGATGAACTCAAATTTTTCGCGTTGCGTCAACGCGAGGATCATTCTGATCTTTGTATGAGGTTCTCCTTGAGACACATTTTTTGACCTTATGGCAGCTGTACAAGCCTCGCCCACGGTCTGCAAGACAGCAGCGTACTCGTATCCATCATTGTCCAGTAAAATGATCTCATCACCGGTTTTGAGACGCAACACGCGGTGAACCTGGTGAGAAACCTCAGGCGGAAGGGTGATCTCATCCGATTTGAACAAGCTGGATGGTAAAAAGAAACGGTGCATGAAACACCTCCAATTCGATTATACTAGGTGCATCATTTTTAGAAAGAAGGTTCGTAAGTTTGGAAAAAGCACCCGCACCGCGTGTCTATCATTATTTTGATCTGGTCATGGCTTTGTTTGTGACCGTTTTGATCGTCAGTAACATTGCTTCTTCCGCCAAGATCGTGGATTGGGGTGTTTCATTGTTTGGGCTGCCCCTGGCTTTTGACGCGGGCACCATTCTTTTTCCGATCAGCTACATCTTCGGGGACGTGCTGACCGAGGTTTACGGATTCAAACGCTCACGCCGGGTGATCTGGACTGGTTTTGGCTGCCTGGCCTTAACAGCCCTGACTCTCTGGCTGGTACGCGTCATGCCTGGAGAAGCTACATGGCAGTCTCAAACCGGACAAACCGCCTACAACAACATCCTGGGCGGCATCAGCACAGGCGGCCTGGTACTGGCCAGCCTGACAGCATATTTGGCGGGTGAGTTTACCAATTCAGTTGTACTGGCAAAAATGAAAGTTGCCACCCAAGGCCGCTGGTTGTGGATGCGCACCATTGGCAGCACCTTGGTGGGCGAGGGGGTCGACTCGATCATCTTCATTGCAGTTGCCAGTCTTGTGGGGGTTTTCCCCTGGAGCTTGTTTTTTACATTGGTTGTGTCGAATTACATCTTTAAATGCCTGATCGAAATGTTCATGACACCGGCAACCTATTGGGTGGTATCGAAATTGAAAAAAGCGGAAAACGAAGATTTCTATGATCACCAGACCAGGTTTTCACTGATCGGACGCTGAATCAGTTTTTCGTGTCTTCATCCAACCCTGCAATCACCACCGAGAATTCGCCCTTCAAGTCAGTTTTCGCAAGTTCCTCGACCAATTGTTGCA